>NZ_MWJM01000014.1:0-68554 GCF_002018435.1 Mammaliicoccus fleurettii
AAAAATTCAGACCAAGCCTTTTCAGATTCTTGATTAGAAATTTTAAAGCCAATAATTTCACGCTGTCTAAGTTCATTGATACCCATTGCGGTGTAAACACCCTTGGATACTATTTTATTATTCTCTCTAACTTTTATATACATAGCATCAACAAACACATACTTATATTGATGATTCGTAATGGGTCTACTTGCCCATTCTTGAATATCAGGATCTATATTTTTCATTACTTCAGAAATCGTTGATTTCGATACAGATTCCCCTGATAAAGCCTCGACAATCTTCGTGATATTCCGAGTTGAAACACCATTAATATAAGCTTCCATCATGGCTAAAATAAGAGATTGATCAGAGCGTGTGTACTGTTCGAAAACGTCAGTTGTAAACTCACCATCTCGTGTTCTAGGCACTTTCAGATGAATTTTACCAACAGGCATCATAAAATCACGTTCGTAGTAGCCATTACGTTGGGCAATCCTTTTAGGATTTTTTTGTTTGAAATCTGCATTTACATACTGGTCTCTTTCCATCTCCATATAAGCATTTAAGACAGATACAGCAATGCTTTTCATAGCTGTATTTAAGTTACTTTCAAATATAGCACTTGCCAATTCTTCGAAGTCTACGTTAATATTTAATTGAGTCATATATAGTCACCTCTACAATTTTTTCTTAGTCGATTACATTGTACTAAAGTGAGCTATATATGGCTCTTATTTTATTACACAATTATATGGACATATTCGTAAGAAGGGTGCTAAGGGACAAAATTCCGAGAAATGTCCGTAAGAGATATTGTCTAAGGAGCATAATTCAGAATTCTGCCAGTTAGCCCTCACTGGAACTAATATAAATCCAACTCTCTATAACAATTTCTTTAACTGTCACTCAACATTGCTTCTGCGATTAGTTGATAGGATCTTTTTTTATCTTCAAAGTCATATATATTTGTAATGATCATAAATTCATTTGTTTGATAGAATTCTGCTAGTTTGTGTAGCTCTGTTTTGACTGTTGTTGGTGAACCGACTATACATCTTTTTCTATTTTCTTCTATTTGTTCTAATTCTTCTTTTGTGTATTCTTCAATATTTATTTCTTCTCGTGGTTGTACTTTTGTGCCTAATCCTTTTCCTACGTTTAATAACCATTTGTCTTGTGTGATTGCGAGTTCTTCTGCTTTTTCGTCGGTTTCTGCACAGACTACAAATATACAAATGATTGTTGTCGGTTCTTTATGATTTACTGATGGTACGAAATCTTTATTATAGCGTTTCATAGCTATTTTACCGTATTTAGGATTGATGAAATGTCCGAATACAAATCCAATACCTAGTTGTGCTGCATTTTTCGCTCCATTTTCAGTAAGTCCTAATAACCACATTGCTGGTGGGTTATCTATTCGTGGTCCTGCTTTTACGAGTCTATATTCGTGATCTCTAGACAGTGTGTTGTGCAAGAATCCTTGTAAATCTGATACTTGTCTATAAAAGTCTTCTTTAGGTTTAATATGATTATCTGTTAATGCTTTTTGAGTGATAGGAGAACCACCGGGTGAATTGCCGAACCCTAAGTCGATACGATTAGGGTACAAAGCTGATAATGTTTTAGCATTTTCTGCGATTTTATATGGGCTATATTGCGGCAGTAATATACCACCAGATCCGATTCGAATTTTATGAGTAGAAGCGGCAATTTGTGTCATTAAGATTTCAGGAGAAGAACTTGCTAAACCGCTTGTATTATGATGTTCAGCTACCCAATATCGATAGTATCCTAGCGATTCAGTCCATTTAGCTAATTTAATTGTATTTTGTAGCGTTTCTTCAGGATTACTGCCTTTGGATATTGGCGCTTGATCTAATACACTTATTTTTAACATGATGCTCCTCCTTAAAATTTATATCTCATATTTATTATAAGTATATCTTATCTTTCAAAATATAATGATATTTTGCTTGGGTATTATTTTTTGAATCTTGTGAAAATCATTAATTAGATGTAAAGTTAATGTGAAAAAATTAATAATGAACTTAATTATATATTGGAAAGACGCTGTTTACTGTAAAAGTATTCAGTGTCTTTTTGTTATTGTGTAAAGCGCTTACATTTTTTCCGTTTTTAATTAGAATATAAAAATACTAACAATTGTTAAAGGATAAATTTACAATATTAATTAAGGGAGATGTTAAAAATGTTAAAAAGTCGGCCGATGAATATTTTGAATATTTTTCTTAATAGTAAAGAAAGCGTTTCTGCAAAAGAACTTAGTATCATGTTCAACAAAACGGAACGAACTATTAGAAATGATTTAAAGGATATAAATGAGTTTCTAATAACAAATCAATTTTTTGAAATTAATAACAACAGTGGTTTGTTTATATTAAATTTATCAAACTCAGAACGTACTAAATTAAAAGAAATTGTTTCAGGTGAAGTTGAAGAGCAAATTTACAATCCTGCGTATAGAAAAGAATACATTATAAGTCATGCTTTATCAGATGATTCCTATAAAAAAATTTATGAATTGTGTGAGGAATTGCAGATTTCTAAAAGTACAATGGATAAGGATATGAAACAAGTTCGTATGGACTTAAACAAATTTAATTTGAAGATCGTTTCTAATGTTTCTACAGGTTTATCTATTGAAGGAAATGAAAGAGATATACGAACATTCCTTTATGATTACTTAGTTAAAAAAATAACTGAAGATAAAGTTACAATTGACAATTTATTTGACAGTTACAGTCCTTTGATTCATTACATTGACTCAAAAAATATAGAAAATATTAAAGATACTTATACTAAAATTATTTCAATTGAACAAAATGATATTAAACTATCAGCGATCATATTAACAGCTATTTGGATATCTCGTATTAGTCATAACCATATATTAGCAACAGAAAAAGATGACAAGAGAAAACAACTAAGCATAATAAATATTTTTATTGATGAAGTTATAAATTGGAAAGCACAAGATGTTAGTTTAGGTGAATTTAATTATATTAATAATAGACTTGATGTTTTAATTGGAGGAAAGAAACAAGTTACAGATGATAAACACGAAGCACTGTCTCAGCTAATTAGCCTTAAATTAATTGAGTATGTAGAGCATGAATTGTCTATTGATTTTACAGGCTATCAAAGTTATTTATTTGAAGGACTAAATAAACATATCTCGGGATTGATTAGCCGTTTGCAACAAGGTATTCAAATATATAATCCTTTGAAAGAAAATATTAAAAATAGCCACAATAAGTTTTTTAATACAATAAAAAAATATTCAATGAATCGTTTAAATAGATATATAGAACTGGATTTTACAGAAGATGAAATAGCATTTATAACTGTTTATTTTTCTACTGCATACTTTAAATACGTTCAACAAAATAAACACTATTTTAATGCTGTAATTGTTTGTAGTTTTGGTATTGCTACGAGCAACTTATTGGCTGAAATTTTAAAGTCACATTTTAATGTGAATATAATAAAAATTCTTGCATCAAATGAAGAAGATTTTATAAAAAATGATGATGTAGATATTGTGTTTACGACTATTGATGCAGATTTTGATAAACCTACTTGTTATGTTAATGCCATAGTTAACGAAACAGATATAAAGAAAATAGAAGCATTTTTAGAACAACACGCATACTTATCTAGAAATAATGAAAAGTTTAAGCGTAATGAAGTTTCATTATTTAAAGACTTATCTATTTGGTTAGAAGATAAGGGCATGAAATTAAATGAGCAGGATTATAAAGATATTAAAAACTTATTTGAAATAAATAATTTTAATTTCAATGATAAAGAGGTGCAGCCTATGTTAAATGAAGTATTGGAAAATCATCATGTTCTTTTAGATGAAACGTGCTCTGATTGGAAGAATGCGATTAAGATGGTTTCCAAACCATTACTTGATGACGGAATTATCACATCTCAATATCAAGATGCAATGATTAATTCAGTTGAAGAATACGGTCCATATATTGTAATTGGTAAGCATATAGCGTTAGCACATGCTAGACCAGAAGAAGGTGCTAACGCATTAGGTGTTAGTATTGCAACACTAAATCCTAATATAGAGTTTGGAAATGAAATAAATGATCCGGTTAAAATTATATTTTGTTTATCAGCAACTGATTCATTTTCACATTTAAATATTATGAAAAGTATCGTATCACTTGTGAGAAATGAGGAAAAAGTAGACAAATTACTGAGTTTTAAGGATAAAGATGAATTTATAAATTATTTATTAGAGGAGGAATTAGCATGAGTAAACTAAATATACTTTTTGTTTGTGGAGCAGGATTAGGAAGTAGTTTTGCATGTCAAATGGCAGCTGAAGATGTATTAAACAAATTAGGTGTAGATGCAAATCTAGATCACGATACAATTTCATCTGCTGTATCAAGAAATGCTGAAATCATAATAACGGGAGAAAATTTTAAGTCGCAGTTTAATAATTTTTCAATAGATGAAGATGTAACTTCAATTGTTTATTTAAAGAATATTGTATCTACAGATGAAATAGAAGAAAAGCTTTCACCAGTTCTTAAAGAAAAAGGGATCATTTAATAAGGAAGTGATGCTATGCAAATTATAAACTTTATTATACAAAATATTTTGACACAAGCAGCAATAATTGTGGCTTTAATTGCAATGTTAGGTTTAATATTACAGAAAAAATCAACTGGGCAAATTATATCAGGATCGTTTAAAACATTGTTAGGTTTTCAAGTATTAACTGCAGGTTCGGCTATTATTGTTGGAAGTTTAACATATTTCGGCAAAATATTTTCTGAAGGATTCCAAATGGAAGGTATTGTACCTTCCATTGAAGCAATAAATGGACAAGCAATGGGAGATTTAGGATTAGGTCGAGAAATAGCATTTACATTTTTAGCTATTTTTATATTTAATATTTTAATAGCACGTTTCACACCATGGAAATATATATTTTTAACTGGTCAAGCATTATTATGGATGGCTACTATGACTACGATTGGTGGATACTTTGCAGGATTAAGAGGATTTCCACTAATTGTTGTAGGAGGATTGATTGGTGGTGTGTTTGCCACAATGATGCCTGCAATAGCTCAACCGTTTGTAAGGAAAATAGTAGGTGGTGACAACATTGCTTTAGGACATTTTTGTACTCTTGGTTACGTGTTTGAAGCAGGTGTTGGGTATGTATTTGGTAAAAGAGGAGAAAATAGAAAATCAGTTGAAGATTTAAAATTACCAAAGAATTTTGAGTTTTTACAAGACACATATTTATCACTGATGGTCGTTATGGCACCTTTATTTTTAGTAACGGTATTATTTGCAGGCGAGGACTTTGCTTCAAAATTATCAGGTGATACACATTATGTGATGTATGCTTTCATGCAATCAATTCAGTTTGTAGTTGGAGTCTATGTATTACTAGCTGGTGTTAGATTACTTCTTGGAGAAATTGTACCAGCATTTAAAGGTATTGCAATGAAATTAGTTCCAGATGCAAAACCTGCGTTAGATTGTCCTGTGCTTTTCCCATTTTCACCAAATGCTGTAATAATCGGTTTTATAACAACAACGATTGGTACAGTCATTGCGATGTTCTTCTTCCCAACTTTAGGGTTAGCCATGATAATACCTGGAATATTGACTAACTTTTTTGCAGGAGGCACTGCAGGTATATTTGGTAATTTAACTGGTGGATTAAGAGGCGCAATTATAGGTGGTATTGCACATGGTTTATTCATTACTTTACTTCCAGCACTTTTAGTTACAGTGCTTAGCAATATGGGATTTGTTAACGCCACTGCAACAGATGTTGATACTGTAGCGGCAGCACTATTTTATGCATGGATTATTGGACCATTAATGAAAGCATTTTAAAGGGAGAGAAAAATATGTATATTAATTTAAAAGAAGCAACTGAAAAAGCAGAACGTTTAAATTGTACGATAGGTGCTTTCAATGCACATAATTTAGAAATGTTGCCAAGTATGATAGATGCAGCTAAAGAAGCAGGTAGCCCAATCATTATACAAACAAGTGTTGATACTGCAAAGTATATTGGATATAAGACATTGGTTACTGTAACTAAAAGTATAGCTAATTCAGAAATGGTTGATGTTGTGCTTCATTTGGACCATGCTAAAGATTTTAATGATATAAAAAATGCGATAGATGCAGGTTATTCGTCTGTTATGTTTGATGGTTCATCATTACCATTAAAAGAAAATATAATGAAGACAAAAGCCGTAGTAGATTATGCACATAAAAGAGGGACATCAGTTGAAGCTGAACTCGGAATAATCGGGGGTACTGAAGAAGGAATAACAATTGATGGTTCTGAAGTAAAATATACAGATCCTTATGATGCTAAATATTTTGCAGAAGCTACTAATGTAGATGCATTAGCTGTAGCAATAGGTACAAATCATGGACAATTTAAATCTAAAACAAATGTTAATATTCCATTGTTAGCTGAAATTAATGAGATTGTGGAAACACCTCTTGTAGTACACGGTGGTACAGGTGTTAAAGAAGAAGACGTGCCTGAATTAATAGATAATGGAATAAGAAAATTCAACGTAGGTACAGAATTGCTTGTAACTTGGACAGAAACAGCAAAAAAATATTTTGGTGAAACAAAAGTGAATAAATCATTAAGACATAATATTATCCCATGTAATGAAGCGGTGAAAAATATTGTTGCACATAAGATTAATTTATTCATGAATAAAGAACGCGTTAAAATATGATCGATAATCAAAAAAGATTTATAATTATATTGGCTGGTCCTCCAGGTACCGGAAAAACATATTTAGCTAATCAAATAATCGAACAGGATTCTAAATGGCATTTATTATCTTATGATGATATTAAAGAAATGTATTTCGATAAGTATGGTTTCAACAACATAATTGAAAAAAATAACCTTGGAAATGAAGCATGGGAATATTATTATAAAAAACTAGATAACTATTTAAAAAAATCAACAAAAATAATAATTGATTATCCATTTAGTTATAAGCAAGAGAACAAACTGAAAGAAATGATTAGTAAATATAATTATAAACCGATTACGTTAACATTATATGGTGATATGGAAATATTATTTCATAGACAAAAAGAAAGAGATTTAAAGGACTCCAGGCATATTGGACATATACTAACAAGTTATCATAAAGGAAATAAGCATCAACAACCAGATGACTTAGATGATTTTACAACATTTAAAGAACGCTGTGAAAATAGAAAATATGACGAATTTCATATAGGTGAGTATAAAAAAATAGACGTAACAAATATTGAGAATATCGATGTTCAAGAAATAGTAAACTGGGTTTACAGTAAAATAAAATAATAAAACACCGCGAAGGAAGGAACATTCCTACTTCGTGGTGTTTTGGTGTTAATTGCTGTATTTTTCTACTGCTTGTTGAATAGGTGTCTTACCTTTTGTAAGCTCTAATATTTTATGGGAAGTGTTTGGTTGGTTAAGTAATTCTACAATTACATTTGCGACATCATCTCTTGGGATTTCATCGTAGCTGATTGCGTAACCAAGCGTTATTTGTCCATTTGCTTCATCGTTAGTAAGCGTGCCTGGACGAAGAATTGTCCAGTCTAATGCAGATTGTGCTAATTCTACATCGGCTTGTCTTTTCATTTTCATATAGAATTCGAAGCTTTCAGATATATTCATACCTCTACCAGCATCTGGAAATGCAGACACGAGTATAAAGCGTTTGATACCAGCTTGTTCAGCAGCTTCAATCATTTTAGTAACGCCGTCTCCATCAACTGCTTTTGTGAGTTCGACACCAGCACCACCAGCACCTGCAGTAAATATTAATGCATCAATACCTTGAAATTTAGAAGTGTATTCTGATACGTCTGTTTTTATAATATCTGCTAGTTCCGTTTTCACGCCAAGTTGATTGAGTTCTGGAGCTTGTTCCTCTTTACGTATAAATCCAATAGGTTCATCACCGCGTTCAGCTAGTGTTTTTCCGAGATGTTTTCCAATATTTCCGTTCGCGCCAATAATTGCTACTTTCATATTTGAACTTCCTCTCTAATAGAAAATGTTTACTATTAAAGCGTATATAAGAAAAGGTTTATTTTCAATTAAATAGATTTATTGTTGAAATCTATTTCATATTTCATTGATATTTATAAAAGTGTTTTGTCATCTTCTGAATTGACCTTACGTAAATGATCGATTGTGATTTCTTTGCAAGTACGTAATGTATTATTAATTGCTTCATAATCAATATTTTTCAATATAATAGAACGTTCATCTAAAGGATCTCTTACTTTTTTAAAGTAATTTAATTCTTCGAGCGTTTTAATTGCACCAGTTAGTTCAGAAGAAGATGGTTCAAACATTAGTTTTCGAAGCTTTCTAACGTATATTTCATCCTCATTCATTTGTTCTATATAATATAAAGTAAGAATGTCCATTCTTTTTAGTTGTGTTTTATCAAAGATGTTGTTGAAAATGTCCTTTTTTAATAGTTCGTAATGCATAATCTTTTCCATAATATCCTCCTGGTTATTTAATTTTTTTCCAAATGTATATATCTTTGTTGTTAGCTTATTGATTAAAATAAAGTATTTCCAAATTTTAAGCATTTGTTGAAGGTTTATTGGGAAAAATATATTTCTCCTAAATAATACCAAATTATTAACTAGTAAAGCAATATAATAAGTAAAAAATCATATGTATTTTATTAAAATAATAAATCTCAATAATAATTGTATAATACAAATAAATTTATAATTTGCTTGTGTATAATAGAAAAATCAAAAAAATGGAAAAAGAGTCTAGGACAAATTATTTGTCCTAGACTCTTATATCGTCAAAGCTTATATTATTTTAAAAGATTACTATAAAAGTAGTTATCAGAGATGGCATCCATACTCACATAAGTCAGAAGAAGTGTAAGCAAGGGTATCCATACTCACATAAGTCAGAAGAAGAGTAAGCAAGGGTATCTATATTCACACAACGTAAGAGAAGTGTAAGCAAGGACATCCATATTCACACAACGTAAGAGAAGTGCAACTAATGATCGTCTTAATCAAGGTTTCACGCTTATCAATAACTTAACCGTTAAATTCTGCTGGGTTTGGTCCTATGCGTTTGTTTTCGTTAAGTGCATCTAATCTCTTGATTTGATCATCGTTTAAACTGAAGTTAAAGACTTCGAAGTTTTCTTCGATACGTGATGGTGTTACTGATTTTGGTATTGTGATAACGTCATGGTCGATGTTCCAACGTATGATGACTTGTGCTGGTGATTTATTTATTTCTTTAGCAATACGATTTACTGTTTCGTCTTGTAGAATTTCTGCATTCATAAGTGGTGACCATGATTCCATTTTTATTTCGTGTTTGCTTAAATAGTTTCTTAGTTCTGTTTGTGTTAAGTATGGGTGAAATTCTACTTGGTTCAATACTGGTTTAACATTAGCTTGATTGATTAGAATTTCTAAGTGATCGATATTGAAGTTACTTACGCCAATATTTTTAACTAATTGTTGATTATATAAGTTTTCCATACCTTCCCAAGTATTCAATAGTAAATCTAAATCTGTACCTGGCCAATGCATCAAATATAAATCTAAATAATCTAGACCTAGTAAGTTTAATGATTTTTCATATGCTTTTTGTACATTGTCTTTTCCATAATCATCTATCCATATTTTAGATGTGATAAATAAATCTTCTCTTGTAATATTAGCTGCTTTTATACCTTCAGCAATACCTTCGCCGACTTTTACTTCATTTCCATATATAAATGCTGCGTCAATACTTCTATATCCAGATTGAATAGCGTGTTTGACTGCATCTTTAGCTACGTCGTTATTTTCTACTCTAAAAACACCTGAACCTACGCTTGGCATACTATTTCCATTATGAAACTTTGTGTAATTCATATTCAAAACTCCTTTTTATTAATGTATAGATTAGTATAATGCTTTATAGATTGAAAGGTAAGTACGCACTATTTTGTTCTATAGGCACTAAAAAGTAATATTAAGATTTAATAGTTGACGGATTATAAAATCATTGTATGATAATAACGAGTATATAAATATAAATATGGAGATGAATACGATGATTAGAACTATGATGAACGGGAAGATTCATCGTGCTAGAGTAACTGAAGCCAATTTAAATTATGTAGGTAGCATTACGATAGATGCAGATATTTTAGATGCAGTAGATATTTTGCCAAATGAGAAAGTAGCTATAGTTAATAACAATAATGGTGCGCGCCTTGAAACTTATGTTATTGAAGGTGAACGTGGCAGTGGCAAAATTTGCTTAAATGGTGCTGCAGCAAGATTAGTTCAAGTAGATGATATTGTTATTATTATGAATTATGTTCAAGTTACTGATGAAGAAGCAAAAACGCATGCACCAAAAGTAGCTGTTATGAACGAGAAGAACGAGATTATTGAAATGATACATGAAAAAGAAAATCAAATTGTTCTTTAAAGGAGACTTGTTATGCATATACTAGCAACTATTTTTGTAGTTATTGTTGCAATTGAACATTTGTATATTATGTATTTAGAAACGATTGCGACAGATTCTAAAAAAACATCACAAACTTTCAATTTAAAGCAACAAGTATTAAAAGATAAAAATATTCAAGTCCTTCTGAAAAATCAAGGTATATATAATGGCTTGTTAGCTATAGCTTTGTTTTACGGGGCATTTTTATCATCAAACCCGAAAGAATTTGTAGCTTTATTGTTAATGTTCATTATTGTAGCAGCAGTATATGGCAGTCTTACAAGTTCGAAATCCATTATATTAAAGCAAGGTGGACCTGCAATAATCGCCTTAATTCTATTATTATTATAAAAAATTAGAATCCTAAATGTGAACGTTTAGTAAACGGCTTTTCTACATTATTTAAAAAGTGTAGACAAAGTATACACATTTAGGATTTTATCTCTTTTTAGAAGCATTTTGAAATGATACTATAAGCGTTATGTTGTATACACTGTATGCATAAACTATAGAGTAGATTTAAGGGAGGAAGTATTTTGGCTAATTTTTTATTTAAATTAGGTTCATCTATTGCTAAACATAAATGGTTAACAATTATTATATGGGTTGTTGTTTTAGCGGGTATTATCACACCATTAGCAATTAATAAACCCACTTTCGATAATGACATTACAATGAATGGTATTAAGTCAATCGATACGAACGATAAGATTGAAAAGGAATTTAATCAAGATAGTGAAAAGGCAAATGTACGAGTTGTCTTTAAAAGTGATGATAAAAAAGGTATTACAGACAAAAAAGCAATGAAAGAAATTCAAGATGCGTTGAAAGATGCTAAAGATAAAGATGATGATATAAAAGAAATTACCGATCCTTATAAAAATAAACAAATAAATAAAGATCAAACAACTGCTTTTGCAGATATCAATTATAAAGTTTCTCAAACATCTATAAAATCTGATTCTGTAGATAAAGTGAAAGATGCTATGAAACCTTTAGACGATGAAGGCATACAGACAGAACTTACAGGTAACGCTTTAAACGCAAGTACTGAAATTGGAGGTAGCTCTGAAGCAATTGGTATTATTATTGCTTTCGTAGTATTACTTGTAACATTCGGATCATTAATTGCTGCAGGAATGCCTATAATTAGTGCACTAGTTGGATTAGGTTCTAGTATAGGGGCAATCGCGTTACTAACATATTCATTTGATATTCCGAACGTTACGCTTTCACTAGCTGTAATGATAGGACTCGCTTTAGGAATTGATTATGCACTGTTTATATTATTTAGATATAGACAAATTATTAAAACTGAGCAAAATCATGTTAAAGCAATCGGCTTAGCATTAGGAACAGCAGGTAGTGCTGTTATTTTTGCGGGGGTAACAGTTGTTATTGCGGTATGTGGACTTGGATTAGTCGGCATTGATTTCTTATCTATAATGGGATATGCATCTGCATTAAGTGTTGTATTTGCAGTATTAAGTTCAATTACATTACTTCCAGCAGTAATCAGTGTGTTCCATAAACAAATACATCCAAAGAAACGTAAAATTCATTCTAATGAGAGTTTAGATACTCCGTGGTCTAAATTTGTAGTAGGGAAACCGTGGATTGCTATACTCGTTGGACTAGTAATATTACTAGCAGCCGCACTTCCAGTTACGCATATGAGATTAGGTATACCCGATAATGGTATGAAACCTGATACTTCAACTGAGAAAAAAGCATATGATATTATTTCTGATGATTTTGGAGAAGGTTTCAATGGACCAATCGTAATGCTTGTAGATACTTCAGATAAAAAAGATGATCAACAAGCGTTACAAAAAGATTTACAAGGATTAATGAAAGATGTTAATGATATTAAAAATGTTGAAACAGTTACACCACCTCAACTAAATAAAGATCAAGATTATGCACTTGTTACAGTGCTTCCTGAAAAAGGACCAAATGCAGAATCAACATATGATCTAGTACACGATTTAAGAGATTATAATTCAGACTCTAAAGATAAGTATGACTTAAGTACTGAAATATCAGGACAAAGTGTTATTAATATAGACATGTCAGAAAAACTTAACGAAGCAATACCATTATTTGCTGGTGTAATTATATTATTAGCATTCGTATTATTAATGGTAGTATTTAGATCTATCATCATTCCACTTAAAGCAGTACTAGGATTCGTATTATCACTTGCTGCAACGTTAGGATTTACGACGCTTGTTATGCAAGATGGATTTATGAGTGGATTATTCGGAGTAGATACAACAGGACCGTTGCTAGCATTCTTACCCGTAATCACGATAGGGTTGCTGTTTGGTTTGGCAATGGACTATGAAGTATTCTTAATGTCTAGAATCCATGAAGAATATGTATGTACAATGAACAATACAAAATCTATTAAAGTAGGACTAAAAGAAAGTGGACCTGTAATAGTAGCAGCAGCATTAATTATGTTCAGTGTATTTATAGGTTTCGTATTCCAAGATGATGTAATGATTAAATCTATGGGTATAGCATTAGCATTTGGTGTGTTATTCGATGCCTTTGTTGTAAGAATGACTATTATACCAGCACTAACAAAATTATTTGGCAGAGCATCATGGTACTTACCAAACTGGTTAAACACAATTTTACCTAAAATAGACATTGAAGGACACGCACTAAGTGAAAATAATAGCGTTGAACAAACTACAGAAAACAAAAATGTAAGTACAATTGAAGTCAGTCCAAAAACTAAAGACTTATACGATAATATAGATTCAGCTTCAAAAGATGAAGTGTTATATAACGCATTACGTCAGTACAACAATAAAACAGAAGAACAACAACATTCAGAAACTGACAATGAAAATATAATGAGCATACTGAATCAACAAAGTAAGAATATCGAACAAGTTAACCACTTAATAGAACGTATAATTAATAAAGATAAATAATCATATAAAAATAAAAAACCTTCCATTAGATATAATTCTGATGGAAGGTTTTTTATTTTATAGTGAGAGGCAAATATAGGTTAAGAGAATAAGGGATTAAGAGATTAAGGAATAAGGGACACAATTCCGAGAAATGTCCGTAAGAGGTGTTGTAAGGGACAAAATTCCGAGAAATGTCCGTAAGAGGTGTTGTAAGGGACAAAATTCCGAGAAATGTCCGTAAGAGGTGTTGTAAGGGACAAAATTCCGAGAAATGTCCGTAAGAGGTGTTGTCTAAGGAGCACAATTCAGAATTCTGCCAGTTAGAACAATCTAAGGAGCACAATCCAGAATTCTGCTAGTAAGAATAATCTAAGGAGCACAATTCAGAATTATGCCAGTTAGCGCAATCTAAGGAGCACAATCCAGAATTCTGCTAGTAAGAACAGTCTAAGGAGCACAATTCAGAATTCTGCTAGTAAGCGCAGTCTAAGAAGCACAATTCAGAATTATGCATCTAAGATTCCTATATAAACGCTCAATTGTAATATCGTTCCGATTACTGATAATATTTATATAAATATTGAAATTAAATTCCAAAAATGAGATAATGTAAACGATTCCAAAAAGGATGTGTTGATATGTTAGGTTTTTCAGTATATTTAGGTGAATCTTTTGATCGTTCTTATATTGAAACAATGCTAGATAAGGGTTTTCGTTATGTGTTTACGTCTCTTCAAATTCCTGAAGAGGACTCAAGTCAATATTTTGATAAGTTAAAGGAATTGAAGCGTCTTGTAGGAAATAAAGCTGAAATTATAGCTGATGCAAGTCCTCATGCTTTTTCCAATCTTGGTTTGTCTTATAAAGAACCGGAAATTTTAAGTGAAATAGGCATAGATTATATTAGATTAGATATTTCATTAGAACTTTCGGATATTATTTCTTTATTAGATAAAGTGAAAATTGTCTGCAATGCTAGTACAGATGCTATTGATTTACTTAATCAATTACAATCTCAAAATGTTGATATGACTCGCATTATGGTTGCACATAATTACTATCCTCGTCCTGAAACTGGTTTGGATAAACAATTCTTTATAAATAAAAACGAAGAGTTGAAGGTATCTTTTCCAGATGTTTCAGTAATGGCATTTGTTCCTGGAACAACTTTAAGAGGTCCGTTATATCAAGGTTTACCTACATTAGAAGACCATAGAAAAGTCCATCCTCTAGTTGCTGCTAAAGAATTATTAGCACTAGGTGTAGATGATATTTGTATAGGGGATACGCATATCAATCAATCAACAATTAATCAGTTCAACACCTTCTTTAATAAAGGAATCGTGTCACTTCAAGTGCAATCCGAAACAAAGCATTTAGATTATGTTATTGGGAGAATTTTTCATAATAGGAAAGATAAAGCTAGAGATGTGATTAGAGCGGAAGAAGCAAGGCAAACTTTTAAAGATGAAGTAATGCCTGAAAACACGATTGCAAGAAAAAGGGGTGCCATTACTTTAGATAATGTAAAGTATGGTCGATATATGAATGAGTTACAAATTGTGAATAAGAGTTTAAATAGTAATAAAGCAGTAAATGTTATTGGTCATGTATGCGAACAAGATTTGGCATGCATAGACTTGATTGATGCGGGAACTGCATTTCAGTTTGTTGAGGGGGAAGAATAAATGGATATAAGTCGTTTAACGACAGAAACAAGAAACGAGCATTCTTCAAAGTTAGATACTTTAACACCAGCCCAATTCGTTGAAGTAATGAACAATGAAGATCAAAAAGTTGCCCAGTTTATTAAAGAAGAAAATACAGCTATAGCTAATCTTATTACACAAGTTATAAAGAGCTTAAACAATGGTGGAAGATTAATTTATATGGGAGCTGGAACAAGCGGAAGATTAGGTGTTCTAGATGCTGCAGAATGTGTACCAACTTTTGGAGTGACACCTGATGTTGTAATAGGCTTAATTGCAGGTGGTCAAAAGGCGATGACAGTGGCTGTTGAAGGTGCAGAAGATGATGAGCGTCTTGGGGAACAAGATTTAAAAGACTTAAAAATTAATGAGCACGATACAGTAATTGGCATAGCTGCTAGTGGGCGAACACCCTACGTAATCGGTGGATTAAAATATGCTCAAAAAATAAATGTGCCTACAGGTTGTGTTACATGTAATAAAGAATCTGAAGTAGGAAGACACGCTGACTTCCCCGTACAAGTAGATGTTGGTCCAGAAGTATTAACAGGGTCTACGAGACTTAAAGCTGGAACTGCACAAAAATTGATTCTTAACATGATTTCAACTGGTGCCATGGTTGGTATAGGAAAAGTGTATGAAAATTTAATGATTG
The DNA here is from genome assembly GCF_002018435.1 of Mammaliicoccus fleurettii. Classification (NCBI taxonomy): domain Bacteria; kingdom Bacillati; phylum Bacillota; class Bacilli; order Caryophanales; family Staphylococcaceae; genus Mammaliicoccus; species Mammaliicoccus fleurettii. The sequence goes on from NZ_MWJM01000014.1 coordinate 15,826, forward strand.
ATGTAAAACCAACTAATAAGAAGTTAAAACAACGTGCAATTAATATGATCCAAGAAGTATTAGATTGTACAGATGAAGAAAGTAGTAAACTATTTCAAGATAGCGGAGAACAAGTGAAAGTTGCTATTGTGATGGGGATGCATCATATAACTAAGGACGAAGCAATTGAAAAATTAGCACAAGCTAAGGGGTTTGTAAGAAATACATAAACAAAGGGGTGTGTAGGTTATGTCAAAAGAAAGAGATATTGCACAAGACATATTGAAAGAAGTCGGGGGAAGAGATAACTTAGACAAAGTTATTCATTGTATGACACGTGTCAGAATGAATATCGTTGACTATAGTAAAGTAGATGTTGAAGGACTAAAGAATATTAAAGGTGTTATGGGTGTTGTAGAAGATGACATGCTTCAAGTGGTTATTGGACCGGGAACTGTTAATAAAGTAGCAAATGAAATGAGTTCAATAATTGGGGTACCTTTAGGGGAAGAGATTAAACATAAAGCATCAAATAAAGAACAAGTTGAAAAAGAAGCGGATTTATTTAAACAAAATATAAATAAAAAGAATCAAACGCCGTTTAAAAAAGTATTAAGATCTATCGCGAATATATTTGTACCATTAATACCTGCTTTCGTTGGTGCAGGTTTAATAGGCGGAATTGCAGCAGTACTTTCAAACATGTTAGCTGCAGGAACAATAGATGGTGCTTCATGGGAACAATTTGTTTTAGTATTTAATATTATTAAAAATGGTATTTTCGCATACTTAGTTATCTATGTTGGTATCAATGCAGCTAAAGAATTTGGTGCTACACCTGGACTTGGTGGTGTAATCGGTGGTACTACAATGCTAACTGGTATGGATCCAGAAAGTCCGATAAAGAACATTTTCAACGGTGAACCATTAGCAGCAGGACAAGGCGGTGTAATCGGTGTTATCATCGCTGTTTGGATATTATCAATAATAGAAAAGAAACTACACAAAATCGTTCCAAGTGCTGTAGATATTATTGTTACACCAACTGTTACGCTATTTATAATGGGTCTTGCTACGATTTTCATAATCATGCCAATAGCTGGATTTATTTCTAACGGTTTGTTAGGTATTATTGATTGGGTGCTTAATATAGGTGGAGCATTTAGTGGATTTGTATTAGGTGCAACATTCTTACCACTTGTAATGTTTGGATTACATCAAGTCTTAACACCTATTCATATTGAAATGATTAATCAATCTGGAGCTACTTATCTGTTACCAATATTAGCAATGGCAGGTGCAGGACAAGTAGGTGCTGCCTTTGCATTATGGTTTAAATGTAGAAAAAATAAAAAAATTATTAATTTATTAAAAGGTGCTTTACCAGTAGGTATTTTAGGAATTGGTGAACCATTAATTTATGGTGTTACGTTACCATTAGGTAGACCATTTATTACTGCTTGTATAGGTGGCGGTATAGGTGGAGCTGTCATCGGTGGCATTGGTCAGATTGGTGCAACAGCAATTGGACCAAGTGGTGTATCATTGATTCCTTTAATTTCTGATAATATGTATTTAGGGTATATTGCAGGATTATTAGCAGCTTATCTAGGAGGATTTGTTGCAACATTCTTATTTGGCACAAATAAAGAAATGACTGCACCACAAGAATTGGAAGAGGACTAATTTATATGGAACATCAACATTTACTCATATTTATAAAAGAACAAATGTCTCATTTAACAAAACATGAAAAACGAATTGCTGAATATTTCATCAATCATCCTGAAAAGACGATTAATTTAAGTGCTAAAGAACTAGGGAAACTAACAAATACAAGTGCAGCTTCCGTTATTAGATGTACACATAAATTGGACTTTAAAGGTTTCACAGATTTGAAATTAGCAATTTCTAGATACTTGCCTCAACATGAACAAAGTATTTATCAAGAAATTAAACAAGATGAAACGGTCGATTCAATAAGTAAGAAGTTGATCACAAGAGCTTCACATACACTTGAAATGACAGAAAAAAATATTTCTAATGAAAGTATTAATCAAATTGTTGATCAATTATATAATACACATACAATTATAGTATTTGGCGTAGGTGCTTCTAGTTTAGTGGCACAAGATTTATACCAAAAATTCACAAGAATAGGTAAGCAAGTTATCCATTCACTAGATACACATTTTTTAGCCACAGCTATCGCTTCACATAGTAAAAGCTGTGTATTAATTGGAATTTCAAATTCAGGTGAGAACAAAGAGACCATTTCATTAACTAAAGTTGCTAAAAAATATGGCGTACAAACTGTTGTGCTTACACAATCAGAAAAATCTACATTAGCTAAAACATCTGACTTTTATTTAATACACGATGCAAGCTCAGAAAAGAGTTTGAGGCTTGCAGCTACAAGTTCTCTTATTTCTCAGCTTATGACAATAGATATACTGTTTTATAGTTATCTATCTAGAAATTATGACGACCATGTAGTGACAATGAGTAAAACAAGAGATGCAGTTGAATTATATTTAGAATAAAAATTTCATCAAAAAAAGCGCCCATTCCGTTTGATATTATCTTGCGGAGTGGGCGCTTTTTAATTTCTAATTTATAAAAGTAATATATGGATTCTTTATCTATAAAATCTAAGACAGCAACTTCTTAAATACGCCAACGCCAACTGCTAAATCGAAATGGGCAGCACCGACTGATTTAAATATCGTAATTTCATGTTCATCAGTTCGGCCATCTATGTTGCCTAATGCTAGTTGTTGTAAATCACTGTATGCATGATCAAAACTAAAGAGACCATCTTTTTCAGCTTGAATAAATTCTCCTGCTTCTGTTTTTGCGCCATCTATATCATCAAAAACTATTTTAGATGACTGTTCTATCGCTTTAATATCAATTTCACGCATTGAAGGTTGATAAGAACCAACACCGTTAATATGTGCACCTTGTTTCAAATCTATAGCGTCAAATACCGATTCATTTGAACGTGTTGCACAGTTTATAATGTCGCTTTGCTTTACTAATTCTTGGACATCTTTAACGACATTGATTTCTGCATTAATTCCAAATTTGATTAGTTTTTCTTTAAAAATTTCTGCTTTTTCATTTGTTCTATTATATAGATATATGTGTTCAATATTTCTTACTTCAAGTATTCCTAAAACTTGTTCAAAAGCCATTCCACCAGTACCAATAACACCAAGTACTCGGCTATCTTTACGACTTAAGTAATGAGTTGCGATACCACTTAAAGCACCAGTTCTTAACCTTGTTAAGTAACTTGCATCAATTAATGCTTTATGTTGACCAGTTTCTAATTCAGTAATTAAAATTTTTCCTTGAGTTGTCGGTAAATTTAATTTTGGATTATCTGGAAAAATAGAAATGATTTTATTTGTTCCGAGCTTTTCTTTTAAATCTAAACATGGCATATAAAGCATTGCGTTATGTGTATCAGGAAGCTCCATAACTGTTCGATGTTCAACTAAAATTTGGCCTTGTTCTAATTTAGGGAATAAGTCCTGAGTATCTCGTATAGCATCTGCCATTAAGTATTGCTGTTCAATTTCAGAATCCGATAATATATGCATATGTAACCGCACCTTTCTTAATATTAGTGTAATTACAACATATCATGTTATAGATATCATTGCTTATTTTTTCTGTTTTGGGGTATATAAAATAGTAAAGAAGGAAGTGATATGATGGCTAAAATAGATAAAAAAAATTATGCTGAAAGAATACAAAATGTCTCAAATAAATATGAGATAGGTGATAAACAATTAAGGAAACTATTGAATCTACCAAAAGAAAAGTATGAATTATTGTTACAAGGCAATCAAGGTGTACTAACTGACAAACAAAGAAATGAGATTGATAAAAGACTAAATTACTTTGATTCAATTGGTGAGAATAAAGATGCATTAAAATATAGTAAGTACTATATTGAAAAAACGTTAAAAAAAGAGTATAATTTAACTAATAAATCTATTGCCAAATTATGTAATGTAAAAAAGAAAACAATAAATAGATTATTAAAAAATAAAAAAATTGATCGTAAGGAAGAAAGAAATCTCATATTAAATATTCTTCAACTCTATGAAACTTTAAAAACAGTCAACTAAGTGGTTATCATAATATTTCATATTTTTTAGAATTAAAGAAAGTTAGAGTGGAATTATGAAACAAGTTGAAATTATAAGAATCTTAGATGATACGACATTTGTTATTAATGCAGGAACCAATAAAGGTATTGAACCAGGTTATTTTATTGATGTTTTGAAGACGGATAAATCGTATAATTATATTGCCAAAGTAGAAGAAGTTTATCCAGATTTATCTCTATGTAAAAGATATGGAGAACAGCGATTATTTTATGGAGACATTGTTAGAATCAGATATCCTGACGATAATCAAATAACGACTAAAGTCATTAAATCTAAAACTAGTAAAAAAAGACGTAAAAAGAGAGGATGAGATCGCCGAATCTCATCCTCTTTCCCGTTTAATATGTCTAAAAAATTTAAAACAAGTAACGTTGTAGATTTACAAGAATACTTTATCATAGAATGTATAGATTTTCCAGAAATAAGTGGGTTGATTTAGTATAAATTTACAATCTTTTGGATTTGCATTTAAATTGTGCACATAATTAATTTGATATTGGCAAAGATTGAAAAATAAATGTATAATAAAGAAAAAAATAGAATGGACTGAGCACACGTGGCAAATCAATATGAGCGTTCGACGAAAAAACCAAAGTCTGCAGCGTTTAAAATAGTAACGACAATCGTCATTATTTTATTACTTCTGTTCTTAATTGCTTTGGCATTTTTTGTTTATAAATTTTTTGCATTAGGTAATTCAATACATAATCCATTAGACAGAGATAAATCAGAGTTAAGAAAGAAAGCTGTGGATGTAAATGGAGATCCAATATCCATTGCTTTATTCGGAGTAGATTCAGATTCTACAAGAGCAGCTCAAGGTGGCGGGGAAAGATCAGATTCAATCGTTTTATTATCAATTAACCCTGATAAGAAAAAGACTGTTATGGTAAGTATTCCACGAGATACAAGAGCAGAAATAGTTGGTCAAGATTCTGTTGAAAAGATTAACCATGCGTATGCATATGGTGGTCCGAAAATGGCTATTAACTCATTAGAGAAACTTATGAATGTACCAGTTGACCATTATGCATCAATTAATATGGATGGTGTTGAAGAATTAGTCGATCAAGCTGGTGGCGTAACTGTTACAAGTAATGCGACATTTACAGTTAAAGGAAATTCATATGTTAAAGGTCAAAAATATAAACTAGATGGAAAAGAAGCATTAGCATTTATTAGAAGTAGAAAAGAAGATGGTGCTGGTGGTGACTTTGGAAGACAAGAACGTCAACAACTTGTTATTCAAGCTTTAGCAAATGAATTAGTTAGTGTTGGTTCATTACCAAAAATCAATCAGATCTTTGATACATTAGGTGATAATGTTCAAACAGATTTAAAGATTTCTCAAATCAACAGCTTAAGATCTAAATATAGTGATGCATTAGATAATGTAGATAGAAACCAATTAGAAGGCCAAGATACAATTTTAGATGACGGATTATATTACTTCGTACCTAGTGATTCTAGTAAAAAAGAAGTAGTAGATAATTACCGTTCTAACTTAGAATTAGATTAATAAAAAAGTAGAAATTCTTCCAAGAAGAATTTCTACTTTTTTTATATTGTTAATTATCCTTGATTTTGAACAATTAACAATTTGATACCATTTGTTTTTATATAATATGTTTCGTCTATATTATTACTATTGTAGTCTGCCATTTCTATGTCGGGTGAGCAATATCTATCTAACAAAACGGTGTTCAAATAATCTAAATTACCATGATTGTGGTCTAATTTCCTTATTGCTTTAAATATATTACCGTTATCTTGATCAAAAGTAATCTTAGTAACTCTAAATTTCTCGAAAGGGATATCTCTATAAGACAAAATAACACTTATATTATTTTGGTAATTTATATCATGAGGATGATAGAGCTCATAATTGTACAATAAGAAAAAGATTTTGTTATGTATTTCAAATTTAACGTAATTCGGTCCTTCATAAAAGTGTTGTTCGTTAAAATGGCTCAATATAGTTAATAAGTAATTTGTTGGACTTTTGCAATGATATTTTAAATATAAAGAAAGTGGTTGCTCTATTGATGCATATTTAGCTGATGATTCTTCCATTAACCAGAACCCTATACCGGAAATATAATTAGTAATATTTAATAAATGTTTCAACATTATTGAAACATTAAAATAAAAGTCACTACTTGTGTATGTATCACCATTTAAAATATTCCATTCTAAAGGTATAACTTCTTTATTAAATGATTTTAAATATGACATATTTTGAATGAGTTTTTCTGTATATTCGTTTGTGATTTTTATAATATCATAATGACTCATTTCATCTAGTTTATATAGACTATTAAAGTTGTAACTTAAAGCAAAACCATCTATTTCATTAAAATGACAGACTTCCATATTCATATCCTCATATGTATTCTCAAAAGGATTTGGTGCATTGATCATAATCTTAATGTCATTAAGTCTATCTTTTGTTTCTCTTATTTGTTGTCTGATTTGATAAACATCGGCATAGTTTATATCAAAGAATATTTCTCCATTTTTATTATAAAAATAATTATGTATCGTATCTATTAGTTCATGCCAGTTTGTTTTAAATTTAGTATCGTTTAAATCAATATCGTATAATTTTATAGATGGAATAATTCGAGTATCTGAAAACATACTTAAACAAAAACCTAAATTTTGTTTATAAATTTCTTTATGTTCATCATTGAAAAATTTCTTCACTGAACAGTGAATGATGATAATAGGTGTTTGAGTCATTTTTTCTACATTTTCTAAAATTTCACCTAGAAAAGGTGAGTAGAAATCATAAACATCGCCTATATGTAAATATGTCTTATGATTGGCTCTTAATGTTTTAAGTGGACCATCATTAAAAGACATTTTTTTATACTCATGTACGAACGATCTATTTTGCATCATTTTTTGCAATTTAGAAATGAGTAAAGCCTTATAATCATTAGAAATATTTTCATTTTCTTTATTAATTTTGTGTTTTTTATATTGTAATCTATATTGGTTCGGTGTTACATGAAATTGTTTCTTAAACTGTCGATTAAAATTGTGATAACTGGAGAAACCGTGACTATTAGCAATTTGTTCAACCTTAAATTGACTGAACAATAAAGCATATGTTGCTTGGAATAATCTCGTTTCTTTTAAATACTGAATAAATGTCGTTCCCATTTGTTTCGAGAATTCTCGTGATAAATGTTCTGGAGAAATATAGAACTGGCTTGCTACACTATTGAGTGAAAGCCTTTCATGATAATGCTGGTCAATATATTGTTTAACTTTATATATAAGGCTACTTAACTTGATTTCGATTTGTCCATAGTTTTTAGTATCAACTTTAAATCGTTCATACAAAATTTTATAAATTTCTACCACATAATGACTACGTCTAATTTTTACGTTGTTTAAATCTGCTAATATAGCTCTAATAAACAAATCTTTAATTTGGTGTTTAAATCTATCTAATTCATTGGTTTTTGTAGTTCTAGGAATGTTAAAGACGAAAGCTTCCTCTCCACTTAAACTTTCCATCATTGAGTAACTAATATGAAGAATAGCAACTAAACCATTATTAATAATAGGTAAATAGTTATCATTATCCTGTAAATAGAATAATTCTCCGACATTAAAAGTATAGCTCGTATGATTTAAAGTTAAATCCGTTTTTCCTTCTAAAATAAAACATAGTGCACCAAATCCTGGTTTTTTAGGATTAATAATGCTTTCTTTATGTAAAGTAATCTCGTAATTATACAAATAACCACCTCATGGAAAGACAAAAATTGGAATATAACATCAAGTATCGTCATATTTTAAATGTTTATACTATCATAATATCAAAAAAAGTAATTATATGTTACCTGATTCGTTGAAAAAGATAAGTTGTATTATAATAAATCAAATATTCTAATCGATTTAATCAAAATATGAATTTAAAACGGGTTACAATAATAATTAATGAAATTTATGTATTGCGAACTATTAAAAATCGGGAGAATTTAAAACAGGAGGGTTTGAAGTGGCAGAAATATTTAACAAAACAATTCAAGAAATGATAGATTATGAAAATAAAATAACAAATTTAAAAAATGATAAACGCTTATCGCTAGTTGAATTTATTATATTAGAAGAAATATTCAGAGCTAAAGAAATCACGATAAAAGAAATACTAAACGGTAAATTAACAGAACTCGAAACGAGACCTTCAAATATAGGTACAAACTTAGCAAAGTTGTATAGAAAAGGTTTAATAGATAAATATAGAAGTGATCTTGATGAAAGAAAAGTATATTACTTCATGGATGAAAAGCATAAAGAGAACTATAAAGCACTCGTTCAAGATATTTAACAAAAATAAGAATTCAGGACATAAAAGAGCAGAACTTCTTTGTAAAAATGAAGTTCTGCTTTTTTGTATAAAAATCTTTTACACATCTTCCGACTTGTGTGAATATGGCTACCCATGCTTACACTTCTCTCAACTAGTGTAAATATAGCTACCCATGCTTACACATCTTACTATATGTGTGAATATAGCTACCCATGCTTACACATCTTACTATATGTGTGAATATAGCTACCCATGCTTACACATCTTACTATATGTGTGAATATAGCTACCCATGCTTACACATCTTCCGACTTGTGTGAATATGGCTACCCATGCTTACACTTCTCTCAACTAGTGTGAATATAGCTACCCATGCTTACACAACTTCCGACTAGTGTGAATATAGCTACCCATGCTTACACAACTTCCGACTAGTGTGAATATAGCTACCCATGCTTACCCATCTTCCGACATGTGTGAATATAGCTACCCATGCTTACACTTCTCTCAACTAGTGTAAATATAGCTACCCTTGCTTACACATCTTACTATATGTGTGAATATAGCTACCCATGCTTACACAACTTCCGACTAGTGTAAAAATAAATGACCAAATACTAAAAGGCTGAGACAATTAATTTGTCTCAGCCACTTTTTTGTATATAGATTATTTAATTAAAGGGCGAGTATTACGCTCTATATATTGCGCTGAATGGATTGAAACTAATTCTCCTTTTGATAAATTAAATAAGTTTAGTTTCATGATTTTATTCATAGCTTGCTCTACAAATTCTTTTGTTAAATCTGCTTTTGGATTTTGAATTTGGAGTGTAAATGTTTTTTCAGTTGATGTCTTAAATGTTAATTCTAATACTCTTCTCATGTTTTCACCTCCTAACTTATTATCAGATAGTATTAATTTTCTATCTGAATTGTTTTGACGATATAAGCATCTTTGAACTTTTCGTCGCTTAATGTTTCGATGATAGCTTTAAAAGTTTTAACTTGTTCAGGAGTAACGTTTAAATTAATTGCATTAAATTTTCGTTGAACAGTTTTCACTTTAGAGGCTTCGTCTAAATATTGATGTAATAATATGATGTTAATGTCTTTAACTGTTTCCATAATTAATACCTCCTTTCAACTTATATATCGAAATATCTTTGTAAAAACGACAAAAAAAGGTAAAAATTTCTTTCATGTTACTCAAATATATATTATTATTAATATGTACCTTAATTAGGAAGGATGGACAAATTGCATGCAACAAGTATCTCCAATTAAGAATAAAGACGATATAAGAGCAATGTATGAAGTGCTTAAATCACATAGTGAAAGAGATTATTTATTGTTTAGCTTGGCTATTCATACTGGAATGAAAGTTAATCAATTATTGACTTTAACTGTTCAGGATTTATTAGATGAGGATAATGATATTAAATATAATTGGATTAATGATGAGAAGGATGTAATAAGAGTGGTCATTCCTCTCCATTTAAGATCGAGTTTGTCATCTTTTATAAGGGAAGAAGGGCTTAAGAGAGACGACTTTGTATTTATGTCCATCAAAACAAAAAAACAATTATCGAGACAACAAGCTTATAGAATTATTCATGTGGCTGCTGAAGAGGTAGGGCTCAAGAATATTGGGTTATACTCGTTAAGAAAAACTTTTGCATATCATGCTTTCAAATCCGGGATTTCTGTATCTATTATTCAAAAGTATCTTGGACATCAATCTTTACTAGAGACACTAAAATTTATTGACGTAACGACTATTAAAAAAGAAACGACAATAGAACTTAATATATAGAGAGAAAGGAGTTAGTGTATGGCTTTAGTATGGCTGTTTTTAATGATTATAGTTGTAATGTCAATTGTACTTATGACTATGAATACAAAGTTTAGTCGATTTGCAGGTTGGCTAAGTTTAATTGCTCCAGTACTTAGTTCCATATATTTTCTTAGCCAAATTAGGAATGTTTATACTGGAAATATAGTTACTTATTTTCAAGAATGGATACCTATCATTGATGTTAATTTAGATTTTCGACTTGATGGCTTATCTTTAATTTTTGCACTTCTTATTTCATTAATTGGTGCAGGTGTTTTCCTTTATGCCATTTATTACTTATCTCATGAAAAAGATAACCTTCCAAGATTTTATACGTATTTATTAATGTTTATGCTCGCAATGTTGGGCGTAGTGCTTTCTAATAATACAATTTTGTTATATACATTTTGGGAATTGACGAGTATTTCTTCATTCTTACTTATTTCATATTGGTATCAACGTGGGAAAAGTCAAGAAGGTGCTTTGAAATCATTTTTAATCACTGTTTTTGGTGGAATGGCTATGTTAGTAGGTTTAATTCTGCTAAATAGCATTACGGGTACGAATACAATTACTGAACAAGTGGGTATGGTTGATAAAATATTTGAATCACCATGGTTTGTACTTGCAGTCATTTTAATCTTACTCGGAGCATTTACGAAGTCAGCACAGTTTCCATTCCATATTTGGTTACCGGATGCTATGGAAGCACCAACGCCAGTAAGTGCTTATTTACATTCAGCAACAATGGTTAAAGCAGGACTTTATTTATTATTAAGATTCACACCAATTATTGGTCAAAGTGAATGGGTTGTTTATACAGTTGTTACAGTTGGGTTAGTTACTTTATTGGTAGGATCTTTCTTTGCAGTAAATAAGAAAGACTTAAAAGCAATGCTAGCTTATTCTACAATCAGTCAGCTCGGTATGATTATGACGATGATTGGTTTAGGATTACTTGCTTTAAACAGTGATTTTAAAGCGGATAATGAAATCTTTTTAGCAAGTTTGTTTGCAGCATTATTCCATTTAATTAATCACGCTATTTTCAAAAGTGTTCTATTTATGGGTGTTGGCATTATTGACCATGAAACAGGCACAAGAGATGTTAAAAAGCTAGGTGGATTACGAAAAATTATGCCAATAACAGCAGTTGTTATGACGATAAGTGCACTGTCTATGGCTGGTATTCCATTGTTTAATGGTTTTTTAAGTAAAGAAGCATTTTTTACTAGTTTAGTGGAAACAGGACATACTGAAATATTTAATCAAGTAATGTCCATTGTAATGATATCAGCTGGATTTATAGGCAGCATTTTTACATTTGTTTATTGTATTAAGTTAATTAAAGAACCATTCTTTGGACAAATAAAAAAAGAACAATTACCTAAAGTACCTCGTCATGATGGCGGTGGATTGTTAATTGCACCATTTATAATCGTGTTGTTTGTACCGACAATATTCTTTGTTCCTAATTTATTAGGAGAATATTTAATTGGACCAGCGTTAAGAGATATATTCCAAGATGGTCAAGTTATGAATCATTTACCTCATATTAGTGCATGGCATGGTTTCACAGTAGAATTATTCTTAACATTAGGTATTTATATCTGTGGTACATTACTTGTGCTATTTCCTAAATGGGATGTTATATATAGTAAGTTTTCTAAACAACTTGAAATTAATACGCTTTATACACAAGGTATGAGTTTATTAGATAGAGTAAGTACGTTCTCAATTCAAAGTATAATGAACAATAAATTGAATCAATACTTGCACATTATATATATTATATTCTTTGTCATAATGGGATACGGTATTTATCAAGTAGGTATTTACGATATAGCTTATTATCATATTACAGATGCTTCAACATTTGAAATTATTATTTTAATTAATATCGTGATAACTGCGACAGCATTAATGTTTATTCGTGAAAGAATGACGATGACCATCTTAAACGGTGTAATAGGATATTCAATAGCAGTGGTATTTATATTTATGAAAGCACCAGATTTAGCACTTACACAATTAGTAATTGAAACGATCACAACAGTGTTATTTTTATTAGTATTTTACCATTTGCCAAACGTACAAAAGGATAATCCTCATGTGTTAAGTGAAGTATTTAAATTAACGATTTCTTTATTAATGGCAGTCTTTGTCGTAATCTTCGTTATAATGATGCAACAAGATAGTTTATTCGACAAAATTTCATTTTATTATGAGCATGCCGACGAATTAGCAGGCGTTAAAAATATAGTGAACGGTATACTCGGAGACTTTAGAGCACTCGATACAATGTTAGAAGGTATTGTTATTTTGATTGCTGGTTTAGGTATATTCACTTTAGTTAAATTTAAGATAAGAAAGGGTGATCCTAATGAAAGAAAATGATGTGGTATTAGAAACGATATCCAAAATAGCCATTTTTATTATTTTGACGTTTGGATTTTATATTTTTCTTGCAGGTCATGATAACCCTGGTGGAGGATTTATAGGTGGACTTGTTTTTAGTTCAGCCTTTATCTTAATGTTTTTAGCTTTTGATGTTGAAACAGTTGTCCAATCAATGCCTTTGGATTTTAGAGCAGTGACGATTATCGGTTGTTTAATCTCTATCGGAACTGGTATTATACCAATATTTTTTGGTCATCCAATGTTAACTCACGAAGACGGTTATGTCACATTACCGCTATTAGGTGAAATTCATATATCAAGTGTTACACTATTTGAGCTAGGTATACTACTCACTGTAGTTGGAGCTGTTGTAACAATCATGCTTGCGATTAGTGGTGATAACAGTTGAATTTAATACTTGTAATTATAATAGGTGTACTGACCTTTGTAGGAACATATATGATTTTATCTAAGAACTTAATTCGAATTGTTATCGGGACAGCAATTTATACACACGTAGCAAACTTAATGATTTTATCAATGAGCGAATTTGGTGGGAAGAATGTCCCTCTTATAAATGGAGAAGGTAAAGATTATGTAGATCCTTTACCACAAGCGCTAATATTGACTGCAATCGTTATAGGTTTTGCTATTACAGCATTTTTACTTGTTTTAGTATATAGAACATTTAAGTTAACGAAAGTGAACAGAATAGAGGCGTTACGCGGTGAGGATGAAGATGTAGATGAATAATTTAATATTAATACCATTACTCGTTCCTTTAATTACTGGGTTAATACTGTTCTTCTTTAAAGAACGTTTAACGTTAACTAGACGTATCGCGATATCGAGTTTAACAATTACAACATTAATAACTGCTTGGATGTTAATAGAAGTTAGTTTAAATAAAGCGTTAGTAATTAATTTTGGGGACTGGCAACCACCATTTGGAATACAATTCGTAGGTGATGAACTCGGGCTATTGTTCACGACTGTTTCTTGTTTTGTTGTGACAGTTATTATTTATTTTGGTTTTGGTAAACGAGAAAGAATAGCAAATAAATATTTTTTACCATCTTTTATACTATTTTTACTAACTGGTGTTAATGGTAGTTTTCTTACAGCAGATATATTTAATTTGTATGTTATGTTTGAAATTATGCTCTTAGCCTCATTTGTATTACTAACACTGGGGCAATCTATTGAACAGTTGAGAGCTAGTATTATCTATGTTGTAATTAACGTCGTAAGCTCATGGTTCTTCTTGATGGGTGTTGCTTATTTATATGGTACGTTAGGTACTTTGAATTTTGGCCATATAGCTATGAGAGTGAGCGAAAGTAATCAACCAGCGACAGTTACTTTAGTGGCGATTATTATGATATTTGTATTTGGTGGTAAGGCTGCTCTTGTAATGTTTATGTGGTTGCCAAAAGCGTATGCTGCATTAAACACAGAACTAGCTGCGTTATTCGCAAGTCTTATGACTAAAGTTGGTGTATATGCGTTACTTAGAATAATGGTACTTATGTTTGATGAGAAGCCAGACGTTACACATTTTCTACTATATATAATGGCTATTATTACGATGATTATCGGTAGTATAGGTGTATTAGGATTTAAAGATATTAAAAAAATAGCTGCTTACCAAGTAATTTTGTCTATTGGTTTTGCAGTACTTGGTTTAAGTGCAAATAATAGTGACGGTATAACTGGCGCTATCTTCTATGTCAGCCATGATATGATAATCAAAACTTTACTATTCTTAATCATAGGTACGTTTGTATTATTAGCTGGAACGAGATATTATGACCAATTTGGTGGTCTCATTAAATATTATCCAAGTCTAGGCGTTATATTCTTTATAACTATACTATCTATCGGTGGTGTACCTCCATTTAGTGGATTTCCTGGGAAATTATTAATTATAAAAGGTGCTTTAGAGAATGGTTATACAATCGGTGTCATTGTGATGATTCTTTCAAGTGTAATCGCTATGTACAGCTTACTGAGAGTATTCTTGGTGATGTATTTTGGAAGAGAAGGCATTCCACAAGCTGAGAGAGTTGTGCTATCTAAAAACAAACTTTATGCGATGGTTATATTGACTGTAGCAACAATTGTGTTGGGGATTGCTTCTCAATATGTTCTAGACATTTCAGAATTAGCTGCCCAATTTAATATAAATGAACAATCATATATTAAAGAAATTATTCCAAATGTAGAAGTGGAGGCGAAGTAATAATGGCACAACTATTATTAAATATTTTAATCGCCTTCTTATGGACTTTATTTCAAGATGAAGATACATTTCACTTATCAACTTTCATAGGTGGATATTTTATAGGGATATTTATTGTCTACTTGATGCATAGGTTTTTCGGTCATGTTTTCTATTTAAAAAAAGTATGGGTAATATTCAAATTTATTTGTGTTTACAACTATCAACTTGTAACTTCAAGTATGACAACTATAAACTATATTCTTTTCAAAACGAATAAAGTAAATCCAGGACTTGTAACTTACGAGACAACGTTGAAACATGATTGGGCTATTACATTGTTAACACTACTCATTATGTTAACGCCAGGATCAGTCGTGTTAAGACTCTCGCCTGATGGTAGGAGATTCTTTATTCATGCAATTGATGTTTCAGAAAAAGAAAAACAAATTCTAACTAAGCAAATTAAGAAATATGAGAAACTAATCTGGGAGGTGCTTAAATAATGTCATTTATCATTTTAACAATTATAAATACAGCACTTGTTATTTATGGTATTTCCATTGTTATAGTACTTTTTAGAACGATAATTGGACCAACTACAGCAGATAGAGTTATTGCTTTTGATGCAATTGGTGCGATATTAGTTTCAGTTGTGGGTGTATTGAGTATTGTTTTTGATACATTTAGCTACTTAGAAGCAAGTCTTATTATTGCGATACTTTCCTTCTTGAGTACAGTAGGTATTTCACGTTTCATAGAAGGGGGTCGTGTCTTTGAATCTAAGCGAGATCGTTAGTCTAATTGCTGCTTTATCTATATTGCTTGGTTCAATTGCAGCTTTAATAAGTGCAATTGGTATTGTTAGGTTTAGAGATACATTTCTTAGAAGTCATGCTGCAACTAAAAGCTCAACTTTATCAGTATTGCTTACATTAACAGGTGTATTTATCTATTTCTTAGTAACACAAGACTATTTCAGTGTTCGTACATTATTGACAATATTATTCTTATATTTAACATCACCAGTAGCAGGTCATATGATTATTAGATCAGCATACAATTCTGGTTCATATATGTATATGAAAGAGTTTACGAAAAAAGGAACATCATTAAACTTTAGATATGATCGAAAAGAAACTAAAAAAGATCGTAGAAAAAGAGCTGAAAAAAGACAGTTAATGAATGAAGCATTTTCTAAAAATGATAAAGAAACATTTAGCAAATATAAACAAGTTATGAAAAAAGATGACAAAACTTTAAAATAGCAAAAAGGTTGAGACAATTAATTTATTTTATAGTGTCGACAAAGTCGTGGACTTTGCCGACATTTTTTTATGAAACGTGTCCATAAGAAAAAAGAGCTTGAGATTTTCAATGAGAAAAGTGTGAAAAAAAGACTGAATTTATCAAGTTTGGTTCGTCTAGATAAATTCAAGTAACTTTATTTACTTTCCAACGAAAAACTGTCGACACAGTTTTAAACTTTGCCGGCAGTTTTTTTATGCGCATGCTTTCCGCGGGCATGTTCTCAGCCTGTAGTCTTCGAATCATGCTTTTCCCACAGGAGTCAGCGCAAAAAACTGTCGACAATAAGGTTGTTATTCTCTTTCTCATGAAAGGTGTCCATAAAAAAGTCTGAGACAATTAATTTGTCTCAGACTTTTTTATAAATTCAATAACTATTTCATACTATTGTGTATTGCTTTGGCGTTGTGTTCCATCATATTGTAGTATGAATTTCCTTTAGAGTCTTTTTTACCTATAGAATCTGTAAAGACTTTTTCTTTAATCTCAAGGTTCGTTTCTTCAGCTAATGTTTGCATACTTTTCTTATCTACACTTGTTTCTACGATTAATGATGATAGATGATTGTTTTTAACAAAATTAATGGCTTGTTTCATTTGATCTGGAGTACCCTGTTTTTCTGTATTAATTTCCCATATGTAACCTGGTTTTATATGATACGTTTTTGCAAAATATTTAAATGCACCTTCACTTGTAATGAATGCTCGTTTGTTCTCATCTATATCATTAAATTCATTTTTCATTTTGCTATGTAATTTATTAAGTTTATTTGTATAATTATCTGCATTCGATTTATAATCTTTACTATATTTTCCATCTATTTTACTCAGATGTTTTTCGATAGTATTTACATATTTAATACCATTTTCAATACTTAACCAAGCGTGAGGATCGACTTTGTTTTTATCTCCTTCTCCACCTTTTAAGTAAATAGGTTTTACATCTTCTGTAGCTTGTATAACATTTTTGTCAGATATTTTTTTGCCAGCTTGTTCTAAAGCTTTTTCAAACCAACCATTTCCACTTTCAAGATTAAAGCCATTATATATGATAACATCGGCATCTGTAAGTTCTTTAACGTCTTGTGGTTTGATTTCATATTCATGTGGATCTTGACCAATGGGAACGATACTTGTGACTTTTGCGTTTGATTTAGTTACTTCTTTAGTCATATCAGCAAGTATAGAATTTGTAGTGACGACTTTTAAATGTTTATCATTTTTAGACGAAGATTGACTACATGCACTCAATAATAAGATGACAGCTATGAGTGAAAACAATAATTTTTTCATAATGTACTCCTTATATAAATTTTAATTTAAGTTTATGTATGGCGAACGTAATAATATAAACTAAACAACATACTAATACGATACAAGCGCCACTAGGTAAGTTGTATAGGTAACTAATATACATGCCACAGGCTGCACATATTGCACTAATTGTACTTGCAACAATCATCATTGCTTTTAATGATTTAGTAATTAAAAATGCAGTAGAGCTAGGTGTGATTAGCAATGCAACAACTAAAATAATTCCTACCGTTTGTAAGCTCGCTACAGTAACAAGTGCTAACAACATCATGACAAAGTAATGAATTAATTTAATATTCAATCCACTCATTTTCGCCGCTATTGGATCAAAAGTTGATAAGTGGAGTGGTTTATAAAATATAATGACACAAGCAATCACGATAATACTTACAATGCTCGTTGTATAAAAAGCATTTGAAGTTACTGCTAAAATGTTTCCGAATAGTATATGGTACAAATCTGTAGAGGAATTGATTTGGCTAATGATTATAATACCTAGGGAAAAGAAAGCAGTGAAAATAATACCTATTGCAGCATCATTTTTTGTCTTCGAATGTTGTGAAATATATCCTATTAGTAAACTCGTTAACATACCTGATACTAAGGCACCTATAAACATTGGAATATTAAATACATAGCTGAGTGCGACACCAGGTAGAACAGCATGGCTCATGGCATCACCCATTAGAGATAAACCTCTTAATATAATAAGGCTTCCTACAACCCCGCAAACAATCCCAACTATGATGGCAGTGATTAGAGCTCTACTTAAAAAGTTATATTGAAAGAGTGATGAGATAAATTCGTTAATCATAATGTTACGCCTTCCTTTAAAAATACTTCTTTAATGTTTTCATCAGATAAAGCTTCTGTAGCAGAACCAAAGAATTTTACCGATCGATTGAGGAGGAGGATTCTATCGAAATACGCTTTGGCTTTATGGATATCATGATGAACAATTAAAATCAGTTTACCTTCTGATCTTAGTCTTCGTAATATTTGAATCATGATTTCTTCACTTTTAAAGTCGATTCCAACGAAAGGCTCATCTAGACACAATAAATCACTATCTTTCATTAAAGCTTTTGCTAAGAGAACACGTTGTAATTGTCCACCACTTAATTGATTTAATGTTTTATCTTTTAAATCAGTTAGCTGCAAGTCAGATAATAATTGGTCTCTTTTTATATAAGCTTCATTTGCCATCGGTCTAAACCATCCAGAAGTTTGGTAATAGCCAGTTATTAAGCTGTCTTTAACTGTAATAGGAAAATCTAAATCTAGTTGATTTCTTTGGGGAATGTAAGTTAATTGAGTGAGTTGTTGCTTAATAGGTTTATCATTCCAAAAAGCAAAGCCAGTTGCTTTGAATTCGCCTAAAATTGATTTGATAAACGATGATTTCCCAGCACCATTTGGCCCCATAATGCCTATTAGCTCTCCTGATGATTGAATTGTTAAGTTAATATCATGCAATATGTGCTGTTGACCTATAAATAAATTCATATTCTTAACCTGTAACATGTTATCACCTTTTTCTAAAAATAAGTTTAGGCTAACCTAAACTATAGTTAGATTATATTATAAAATTAGGTGAAGTCAAGAGATAGCTTGTAAAAATAAATCATGGTACAATAAAAATATGATAATAAAAGCGAGGTCAGAGCAGATGTTGACTGAAGAACAAGAAGATTATTTAAAAGCAATTTTTGGATTAAATGGAACGACAGATTATGTATCAAATAAAAACTTAGCTCAAGATTTAGGTATTAAACCGTCATCAGTAAGTGAAATGATGCTGCGCTTAAAAAAAGACGATTATGTAGATATCCGTCCATATAAAGGTGTGAAATTAACACAAAAAGGATTAGACCATACTGCGAATATCATTAAAAGGCATAGACTAATTGAAAGATTTTTAATAGAAGAGTTAGAGTATTCGTGGGATGAAGTACATGAAGAGGCTGAAATTTTAGAGCATCGAGTATCTGATCGTTTCATAGAAAAGATAGATAAGTTGATGGGGTATCCTAAGACGTGTCCACATGGTGGAATAATTCCAAGAGAGAATCAAATTGAAGAATTATATAATACTTCTTTGAATGAATTTGAAGTAGGTGACGATGTTATCATTAAACGTGTAATGGACTATGTGAATTTATTAGATTATTTAAGTAATCAAGACTTGAATATAGGTAATGTCGTTACAATAAGTAATAAAGATAGCTTAAATCAAATTATAGAACTAAAGTTAAATAATAAAACGATTATGATTAGCGAAACAAATGCATCATATTTGTTTGGAATAAAAAAATAACCAATAAAAAATCGAAAAACTCGATTCTTTATTGGCTTTTTTTATGACCATAAAATATTAAAAGTATACATAACTGCATATACGTTTATTGCAATCCAAATAACACTAAAGACAATAGTAGGGATTTTAGTTAGTTGCCTTAATTGGCTGCCATCCCATTCTTGGCTTGATCGTGTGAAAGTTAATAAGAATATCGTGATGCTTGATTGAGCAACTTCGCCTAGCAATGTACCTAAGCCCAAGTGATATATATAAGTGGTGATTTGGCCAAAGTCATGTATATTTGGTGCTGATATGACTTCGTATAATGCAGCAGCTATGACAACTAGTATGATAGTTGGTATAAACTTTTTAGATGTAAGCATAACATAGTATAAAAACATTAAAAGAAGGATAATTAAGAATATTGGTCCAAACGTATGATGTTTAAGCCAAACACCTAAAATAAGCATAATAGATGGCATAATATAACCGAACAATGTTGTTATAACTTGATTTAATCGCGATTTAGAACCCGTGATAGCATAACCTTGTCTACCTGTTTCTGTTCGTTCTTTTCTACGCCATACAACAACTAAATCTTTCGGTTTACCACCGGAAAGTTTATTTGCAATCACATGGCCCATTTCATGAATTAAAATAGGGAAATATCCTAAAATAATATCAATCAAACTTAATATAGGCTGTTGTCTTCTATGATGAACAAATACATATATTAGCGCGATGATCGTAATCGTAACTAATGATATATTGATTGGTTCTGATAAAAAATTCGGTAAAAAATGAATCAAAAATACGTCACCTCGAATAAAATAGTTTAATACTATTCTACACTAAAGTGACGTATTTGTTGTCGGGCTTAAGGCTTAATGTTATTTATTATTTTTCTTACGTTTTAATAACCAAGTTAATAATAACAATATTCCTAAAATAAGTAATATTGAAGCGGTCATGATGATAGGTCTATTATCTTCGCTTGTAACTTTTTCTTTTGTTTGATTAAATTTATGTTTGCTAGGTGACTCCACATTGACTGTTGGTGGACCATAGCTATCATTTAAGAAAGTACGTTTATAATCGATATGGGCTTTACCATCCTCAAGAACAACTTTATAATCTACACCTTTTTGCACAACGTCATAAAGATCTTCTGAAACATAATAAGTTTTACCGTTTATTTTTTGTTTGCCTTTAGATAATACTTTTTTCCATTCATATTCATTGAATGATTTTTCCATTAAGCTGTTACCCATCATATTACGTTCTTTTTCACCACCAACGCTATTATAGTCACCAGCACCAAGAATGATTTGATTGATTCTTAAACCATCTCTTTTAGTTGAAAGACTATGGTTATAGTCGGCTGTATCACTTGAGCCTGTTTTTAGACCGTCCGTGCCTTTTAATGACATATCCGCACCTTCAAGTGAGTGGTTATAAGTATAATAAGTAACGTTTTGAACAGTGGGTGCTACTAATTTTGTATATTCTAATATATCAGGATACTGCTTTACAAGATGTTGTGCTAGAATTGCGAAATCTCTAGATGTAGAATAATTATCTTCATCTGATTGGTAACGCTTAGCTTTATATTCTAATAACAAATTATTTGATGCGCCATTAGAATTGTAGAACTTTGTATGTTTCATGCCTATTTTTTTAGCAGTTTCATTCATGTAATCAACAAAGTCAGAGTCTAAATCTTTCTTTTGTTGTTTAGAAGCTGTATTTTTATTTGAGTCTTTATCTTTTTTATCTATCTTTTTTGCAGAAGCTAAATTTTCAGCTTTCATAGTCTCTCTACCTAAAATCATCGCGCCGGCATTTGAAGAGTTAGAAACTGTAATTTGCATTAACTCTGAAATAGTATATACATCACCTGGATATAATTTTGTATTACTTAGTTCAGGTAACGTTGATAAACGGTATTCTTCGTTTGTCATTTTAACTTTTGCATTTTTGTCTAATTTACCGCTGTTGATTGCTTTTTCAGTTAAGTATAATGTCATCAACTTAGACATACTAGCAGGATACCATTTAGCATCTATCTTATATTCATACATAATTTGACCAGTTTCAGAACTGTAATTAATTGCGCCTTCTGGTTCATATATTTCTCCAAGTGAATATCCATTTTCGTTTGCAACAGTTGTTGGAGACTTTGCGTTATCAGCAGCAGATGCATTTTGAGTTACTGGAATGCTCAATATTAGTAGTGCAAAAAATATTAATAGACTTTTTTTCATTAATAAGACCTCTTTATTTATTTTTAAAATTAACTATATCATTCTAACATAAATTAAATAACTTCCGTATAACAAGATAACAAATGAATATTAATTTTTTGTAAAATTAGTTTTCTATAATTAGTATGTATATACCATTTTGCTGTAAAATACAAATATAATCATTATATTTATTGAAGAGGTAGTTAAAATGAAAAATGAAAATCCGTTGATATATTTACTAAAAAAAGTAGATTGGCCTAAACAAATGGTATTTTGGGCAATGTTTCTATCTATACTAGGGAGTCTAAGTGGTTTACTTGTACCATTATTTACCGGGAAATTAGTGGATACATTTAATGCAGAAAATTTAGATTTACGTATGGTATGGCTATTTATTGGGATATTCTTAGCTAATGCTGTTTTAAGTGGTATAGGTACGTATTTATTAAGTAAAATTGGTGAGAAAACTATTTACTCTATTAGAGCAAAGCTTTGGCAACATCTCATCAACTTAAAAATGAGTTTTTTTGATAAGAATGAAAGTGGCCAATTAATGAGTCGTATTACTGATGATACGAATGTAATTAATTTATTTATTTCTGAAAAGGCGCCAAGCGTATTACCTTCTTTATTAACGCTGATTGGTTCTATTGTTATGTTGTTCATTCTCGATTGGCAAATGACACTCATTACTTTTATTATTTTACCGATTTTTATAGGCATTATGATTCCACTAGGAAAGAAAATGGGCAAAATTTCTAAAGAAACACAAACTGAAATTGCTAAATTTAGTGGATTGCTGGGTAGAGTATTAACTGAAATGAAGTTAGTGAAAGTAACAACTTCAGAAACAAACGAATTAGAAAAGACGAAAGTAACTTTATTAAGTATATATAATTTAGGTTTGAAAGAAGCTAAAATAAGAGCGATTATATCACCATTATCAGGAATTATAATGACGGTTACCGTCGCTATAATATTAGGATTTGGTGGAATAAGAGTATCAAGTGGCGCAATTACAGCAGGAACTTTAGTTGCGATGATTTTCTATGTTATACAATTATCAGCACCCATTTTAAGTTTCTCAATGTTCATTACGGACTATAAAAAAGCAGTTGGGGCAAGTGAAAGAATATATGAAATATATCAAGAAAAAGTCGAAAAAATTGGGATAGATTCAAATCGTCCAGTAGCCGACCATCAAGACATAACATTCAAAAATGTTTCATTTGGATATGAAGATAATCTCGTTATTAAAGATTTATCATTATCTATCCATTCTGGAGAAGTTACAGCATTTGTAGGACCATCAGGATCAGGGAAAAGTACATTGTTCAGTTTAATTGAAAGATTGTATCCACTAGAGCACGGGGAAATATTATATGGTAACGAGTCTATACAAGATATATCTTTGAAATATTGGAGACAGAAAATTGGATATGTCATGCAATCTAATGCAATGATGTCAGGTACGATAAGAGATAATCTTACATATGGAATTAATGAAGCGGTAAGTGATGAAACACTGATACATTATACAAAAATGGCACGTTGTTATGACTTTATAATGGAATTCCCACAAGGATTTGAAACAGAAATAGGAGAAAGAGGTACTAAATTATCAGGAGGACAGAGACAGCGAATAGATATAGCAAGAAGTTTCATTAAGAACCCTGATATTTTACTATTAGACGAAGCAACAGCTAATCTAGATAGTGAAAGTGAATATTATATTCAACAAGCATTGAATGAACTTATGAAAGATAGAACTACGATAGTAATAGCACATAGACTAGCAACAATAAAGAAAGCAAATCAAATAATTTTCTTAGATAAAGGAGAAATTACCGGTGCAGGTACACATAGTGAGTTAATAACAACACACGATAAGTATAGACATTTCGTAAATACGCAAAGCCTAACGGAATAAAAATATAAAATTAAGAATGTAATAGAACTTGGTAGATGAAAACAACTAAAAATCACAAAATAGAGCCTAGACAATTAATTGTCTAGGCTCTATTTTGCGTGTGGAGAAAGATGCGGTGTGGGAAAGAGATTGGTTGTGGAGTTTAGATTGGGCTAACTAGCAGAATTCTGAATAATGCTCCTTAGGTTGGGCTAACTAGCAGAATTCTGAATAATGCTCCTTAGACTGTTCTAACTGGCAAAATTCCGAATAATGCTCCTTAGAAAGCTCTAACTGGCAAAATTCCGAATAGTGCTCCTTAGAAAGCTCTAACTGGCAAAATTCCGAATAGTGCTCCTTAGAAAGTTCTAACTAGCAAAATTCTGAATAATGCTCCTTAGACACTAGTTCTTACGGACATTACTCGTAATTATGTCCCTAACACTACCTCTTACGGACATTACTCAGAATTATGTCTCTAACAGTACTTCTTACGGACATTTCTCAGAATTATGTCCCTAACAGTACTTCTTGCGGACATTTCTCAGAATTATGTCCCTAACAGTACTTCTTGCGGACATTACTCAGAATTATGTCCCTAACAGAACTTCTTACGGACAATACTCAGAATAATGTCCCTAACACAATATTAAGTAGAAAATTAATTTTCAACTCAGTGACAAAAATGTAAACGCAACCATTCAAGTAGATAAAGAGTTTGTAAAAAATCGTAAAAATCTATATAAAATTTATCGTGAATATTTTCACATAATATGCGCTGAAGCTATTGACCCAGGGTTTTGGAGGTGTTATATTTACATTGTGAAAAACATCACAAATATAAAAGATGCGCATCTTAAAAAATAAAAAAGAAAGAAGTTGTTCGTTGTGTTATTAAATAATATTAATCCATTAGATAATGTAACTTTATCAGCACTTGTCGCTAGTATACCGATTATATTATTTTTATTATGTTTAACAGTTTTTAAAATGAAAGGTATATATGCATCAATTACAACACTTGTCGTAACTTTATTAATTGCATTTTTTATATTTGATTTACCAAAAACTGTAGCTGTTGGTGCTGTAACTGAAGGGTTTTTCCAAGGTATTCTTCCTATTGGTTATATTGTTGTAATGGCGGTATGGCTATATAAAGTTTCTATTGGTACAGGTCAATTCAGCATTATTCAAGATAGTATTTCTGGGATATCTCAAGATCAGCGTATACAATTACTATTAATTGGATTTAGTTTTAATGCATTTTTAGAAGGTGCTGCTGGTTTTGGTGTTCCGATTGCAATTTGTAGTGTGCTATTAATTCAAATTGGATTTAGACCGTTACAAGCTGCAATGTTATGTTTAATTGCAAATGGTGCTGCTGGTGCTTTTGGTGCAATTGGTATACCAGTTGGAATAGTGGATAGTTTAGGTTTACATGGTAATATTACGGCATTAGAAGTTTCTCAAATATCAACGCTTACATTGCCAATTATGAATTTCTTTATTCCTTTCTTGTTAATTATGATTTTAGATGGATTAAAAGGTGTTAAAGAAATTTTACCGATGATATTAGTTGTAAGTTCAACTTATACAGTTTTACAAGTACTCATTACTTATTTCCAAGGTCCAGAACTTGCTGATATTATTCCACCATTATTATCAATGGTTGCATTAGCAATATTCTCAAAATTTTATCAACCTAAAAATATTTATAGAGTTACTGATCAAAAAGTTATGCAACCGAAAAAGCATTCTGTTAAAACGATTTTATATGCATGGAGCCCATTCTATATATTAACTATTTTTGTCATGATATGGAGTGCGCCATTCTTCAAAGGATTGTTTGCAGAAGATGGTTTATTATCATCATTAGTATGGAACATTAGTATTCCTGGAACATTAAATGAAATTACAAATAAATTAATTACATTAAAAATAGACATATTTAGTGCAACAGGTACTGCGATTTTAATATCTATCATCATTACAATTCTAATATCTAAACATTTTAAATTTAGTGAAGCGTTTAAATTATTAGGCTTAACAATTAAAGAATTATGGCTACCAATTTTGACGATATGTTTCATTTTAGCGATTGCTAAAATTACTACTTACGGTGGTTTAACAGGTGCTATGGGACAAGGTATTGCGAAAGCTGGTAGTGTATTCCCATTACTTTCTCCTGTATTAGGTTGGATTGGCGTATTTATGACAGGATCTGTTGTTAATAACAATACGTTGTTTGCGCCAATTCAGGCAACTGTAGCAAGTCAAATTGGCACAAGTGGCCCATTACTAGTTGCAGCAAATACTGCTGGTGGTGTAGCAGCTAAACTTATTTCACCACAGTCAATAGCTATTGCAACAGCAGCAGTAGGTGAAGTTGGTAAAGAGTCAGAATTACTCAAAATGACTTTGAAATATAGTATAGGATTTTTAATATTCATATGTGTGTGGACATTCATATTAGCGATGATTTTATAATAATAAACAGGGAGCGGTTATAATGAAACAATTTAAAGGAAACAAAGTTGTATTAGTAGGAAATGGTGCAGTAGGTTCTAGTTATGCATTCTCAATGATCAATCAAGGTATTTGTGATGAATTTGTCATCATAGATTTAGATAAGAAGAAAGTAAATGGAGATGTTATGGATTTAAACCATGGAACAATTTATGGTCCTTCTCCAGTCAAAGTAAAAGCAGGCGAATATAAGGATTGTAATGATGCTGATTTAGTCGTGATTTGTGCGGGTGCGGCTCAAAAACCTGGTGAAACAAGATTGGATTTAGTAGCAAAAAATATGAAAATCTTTAAAGCTATAGTCGATGAAGTTATGAGTTCTGGATTTGATGGAATCTTCTTAATTGCTACAAATCCAGTAGACATCTTAACTTATGCAACAATGAAATTCTCTGGTTTGCCAAAAGAACGCGTTATCGGTTCAGGTACAATTCTTGATACAGCAAGATTCAGATATTTATTAAGCGAAGAATTTGATGTAGCACCACAAAGCGTACATGCAAATATTATTGGAGAACACGGAGATTCTGAGCTACCTGTATGGTCACACGCAAATATTGCAGGTAAGCCATTAAGATCTATAATAGAAAAAGATGAAACACGTAAACATAGAATAGAAGAAATTTTTGTTCAAACTAGAGATGCAGCTTATGAAATTATTGAAGCAAAAGGTGCAACATACTATGGAGTTGCAATGGGGCTTATGCGTATTACTAAAGCAATTTTAAACAATCAAGATGTAGTGTTAACTGTTTCTGGATATCTAGAAGGTGAATATGGACATGAAGGTGTTTATATCGGTGTACCAGCTTTAATTAATAGATCTGGTATTAAAGAAATAATCGAAATGCCTTTAAATGAAGAGGAAAAAGCATTATTTGATAACTCTGTTAAAGTACTAAAAGATATACAAGCACCATTCGAAGAACAATTTTAATATAAAAATTTATCCTTGCAGGAGTGGGACGACGAAATCTTTTTATAAAACTAGATTTCTATCCCACTCCCTTTTTGTATTTGAAATAGGCATGTTGAGGGGATTTGCTGATTATGGTAGTATCTATATGTCTGCTGAAAAATAAAAAGGAGGTAAGGTCATGAAAAATAGATTATTACGAGATATGATATTAATACTAGTAGGATCATTCATATTTGCTACTGGGGTAAATGCCTTTATTATATCAGCTAATTTAGGTGAAGGTGGCGTAACCGGGGTTTCTTTGATTCTACTTTATGCTTATGATATTTCACCAGCGTGGTCAACGTTTATACTAAACGCTATTTTAATCGCGTTAGGGTATAAATTTTTAAGTAAGAGAAGTACAATTTATACAATAATAGCGGTTATTGCAATATCGGTATTTTTAGGTCTGACAGGTTCATGGGTTGTTGAGACACACGAAATATTAATTAACACAATCTTTGGCGGATTTATGGTCGGTCTAGGTATTGGTTTAATAGTGTTATCTGGCGGAACAACTGCTGGAACAACAATCCTAGCAAGAATAGCTCATAAATATTTAGATGTTAATACATCATATGCTCTTCTATTCTTTGACCTTATCGTAGTCATGTTCTCACTAACTGTAATGCCGTTAGAAAAAGCATTACTAACAGTGATATCTTTATACGTTGGTACTAAAGTTATGGACTTTGTTATTGAAGGTTTAAACCCTAAAAAAGCCGTAACCATTATATCTCAAAATCCTGATCAAATTGCTAAAATGATAGATGAGCAAATTGGAAGAGGATGTACGATTTTAAATGGTAGAGGATATTATTCGAAAAAAGATACGGATGTTTTGTATGTAGTAATTGCTAAAACGCAACTTTCTAGAACTAAACGTATGATCAAGAAATTCGACGAAAATGCATTTGTAGTTGTCCATGATGTGAGGGACGTACTCGGAAATGGTTTCCTTGTGGATGAATAATTTAAAAAACAAGCTAAGAAAAAGGGGATTCTTAGCTTGTTTTTATTTGTCTCAAAAGTGAATATAACGTGAAAATATTCATTAAATGATAGAAAAAGACCCCATTAAATGTTATAATACATAGATATGAATGATGATAATGATTATCATTTACAAAAAATACAAATAAGCATAATAAATAGAGTCTATTTTTAATAGAAAGAGGGTTCTTTATGAATCGTTTAACGGGAGAAGCCATTTCAATAGGTTATGGTGAAAAATTAATAGTTAATGATTTAAACTTAGAAATACCTGATGGTAAAGTAACTTCTATAATCGGTCCAAATGGCTGTGGTAAATCAACTTTACTTAAAGCATTAAGCCGTATTTTAAATGTACAAACTGGAGAAGTTTTACTTGATGGAAAGAACTTACATTCAACTTCTACAAAAGAAATTGCTAAAAAAATTGCGATATTACCTCAGTCTCCTGATGTTGCAGATGGATTAACAGTTGGTGAACTGGTTTCTTATGGACGATTTCCTCATCAAAAAGGTTTTGGTAGATTATCTAAACAAGATAAAGAGGAAATAGAGTGGGCTTTAAACGTTACCGGAACTCATGATTTTAAATATAGAGCAATAAATGATTTAAGTGGTGGTCAAAGACAAAGAGTATGGATTGCTATGGCGCTAGCTCAAAAAACAGATATCATTTTCTTAGATGAGCCAACAACATATTTAGATATTTCACATCAACTTGAAATTCTAGAACTTGTTCAAGAATTAAATAGAGAACAAGGTTGTACGATTATCATGGTTTTACATGATATCAACCAAGCAATACGTTTTTCTGACCATTTAATAGCTATGAAAGCTGGAGAAATAGTTGCTCAAGGTCAAACAGAAGAAGTGTTAACAAACGAGATTTTAGAAGAAGTGTTTAACATTGATGCTGAACTTTCAACAGATCCTAGAACTGGTAAGCCAATGCTAGTAACGTATAATTTACTATGTAAACATTACACAAAGTTATAAAAGGATGGCAGCCTGATGACTCAATCAAAAACAATTAAAGAAAATCGCTATCCTATTATTTTAACAGTTACAATTATTTTACTTGTAGCTGTTTTACTTCTGTCATTTTTATTCGGAGCAAAAACAACTTCGATTCAAATGGTTTATGATGCAATTTTCAACTATAATCCTCAAATAGAGGAACATAATATTTTAAGAGAAATACGAATTCCAAGAGAAATTGGAGCAGTTATTGTCGGAATGGCACTGGCAGTATCTGGAGCTGTAATGCAGGGTGTTACACGTAATGGCTTAGCTGATCCTGGATTATTAGGACTTAACGCTGGAGCAAGTATGATGCTTGCACTAACTTTAGCAGTAATACCAAGTGCAGGGTACTTTACACTTATGCTTGCAGGATTTGTTGGAGCTGGAATTGGTGGGGTACTTGTAATGAGTGTCGGTTCATCTAAACGTGGTGGATTTAGTCCAATGAGACTTGTACTTGCAGGTGCTGCAGTATCTGCGCTATTGACTGCTGCAAGTGAAGGAATCGCATTAATATTTAAATTAAATCAAACATTAACATTTTGGAGTGTTGGTGGCGTAAGTGGTACAACGTGGAAACAACTTATGATTTCAACGCCGATAGTTGTTGTTATTTTAATAGTGTTAATTATGATGAGTAGACAACTTACAATACTTAGTTTAGGTGATACACTTTCAAAAGGTTTGGGACAAAATAGTACTGTTGTTAGGTATACGAGTTTAATTGCTACAATATTATTAGCAGGTATAGCTGTATCTATTGTAGGTCAAATTGCTTTTGTAGGCTTAATGGTTCCTCATATTGTTAGATTTATGATAGGGACAGATTATAAACGCGTTATCCCTTTATCAGCAGTATTAGGTGGATTTATTCTTCTATTTGCAGATATGATTGCGAGAATGTTAGGAGAAGCACCAATTGGAGCAGTTATTTCAATTATTGGTGTACCGTTCTTCCTTTATCTTGTAAGAAGGGACGGTAAAATATTATGATACATCCTAAAATAATTCGAAAACAACGCATAACTTTTACCATTTTAGTAGTCGTACTCATCGCATCAATGGGATTTGCGATGACAACTGGCGAATTTAAGATGTCATTTGTCCAATTTTTCAAAACAATTTTAGGTCAAGGTAACGAACTAGATACTATGATTTTGTATGAATTTAGAATGCCAAGAATGCTTATTACAATCTTAGCAGGAGCTAGCTTAGCATTGAGTGGTGCAATACTTCAAAGTATTACAAAGAACCCACTAGCAGAGCCTGGTATCTTGGGTATTAACGCAGGAAGCGGCTTTATGATTACATTGTTTTTAGTAGTTGGTACTATCAAAGCAGGCGACTTTGTATATGTATTACCACTTGTAAGTATGCTAGGTGGTTTAGCTACAGCTATGGTAATATTCATCTTTAGTCATAAAAAAGGTGAAGGAATAAACCCAGTGAGAATGGTATTAATCGGTGTGGGTTTATCAACTGCATTAAGTGGGGCATCTATTACAATCATGTCTACTTTTGACCAAGATCAAATGGAATTTATAGCAAGATGGTTTGCAGGTAATATATGGGGAGACGAATGGCCATTCGTGTTTGCATTTGTACCATGGTTAGCAATCGTTATGCCATTCTTGTTTTATAAAGCGAATGTATTAAATGTCTTAAGCACAAACGAACAAGTTTCAGTTGCTTTCGGTATTAATAATAATAAAGAAAGAATCCTTCTCGTCTTCTTAGCTGTTGTGTTATCATCTGCAGCAGTTTCAGTAGCAGGAGGAATAGGCTTCGTAGGATTAATGGGGCCACATATTGCTAGAAGTATAGTAGGACCAAGACATCAACTATACCTACCAATAGCCGTGTTAAACGGTGCAATATTGTTAGTCGTAGCAGATACAATTGGTAAAATTGTATTAGAGCCTAATGGACTACCAGCAGGAATTATCGTTGCAATAGTTGGAGCACCATATTTCTTATATTTAATGCAAAAATCAACACATATATAAAATGCTTTCAATCTGAATTAATTCGGATTGAAAGCATTTTTTTATTTTTGAATATAGTATACTGTACAGACTTAAAAAATCCAGTTTCAAATAAAATTTTAACTAAAAATATAAATTAAATATAAAATATTGTTTCCGAAATCATTTTAGGGGTATAACTATGAGTAGTAATAGAACTTTACATAGGAGGTGCAGTTGCCAGTGAGAAGATTAAAGAATTTTTTCCTAGGCTTGTTCATAATAGTAGTTGTAGGCACGCTTCTTTTTATGTACTTGGATATTAGCCAAATTAAGAGCTATCAACAACAGTTATTAAAATATAATTGGTTTGAACCTACATTGATTGCTTGTGCTGGCGTATTAATATTCTTTGGTTTACTAATGTTCTTTGCGACATTTAAACCAACACATAAGAAACCAGGCTTACACCGTGACTACGAGGATGGTCACATATATATTACGAGAAATTCAGTTGAAAAATGTGTTTATCGTACAATTCAAAAATACGATCAAGTTCGTCAACC
Source organism: Mammaliicoccus fleurettii (assembly GCF_002018435.1). Classification (NCBI taxonomy): domain Bacteria; kingdom Bacillati; phylum Bacillota; class Bacilli; order Caryophanales; family Staphylococcaceae; genus Mammaliicoccus; species Mammaliicoccus fleurettii. The sequence goes on from NZ_MWJM01000014.1 coordinate 47,879, forward strand.
AAATGTTGTTGCTAAACTTTATAACAAGAAGAACAAATCTTATGCAACAGTTAAAGCTGATTTCTTTGTAGTTTCAGAGACAGGTGGTATTCAAACATTAACTGATCGTATCAAATCGGATATTAAAGAAAATGTTGAACATTTCTCTGAAATACCAGTGAAAAATATCGAGATTAATGTAAGAGATCAGAAAACGAGTGATACAAGAGTATTATAAGACAAGGATAGGAGGTTCCGGTTATGCCAAATGAAAATCAAGATCCGAATCAATTCATTAATTTTATTAAAGAATATAAATGGAGAATTATTGGTTTTATAGCGATGTTAATTTTAGCAGTTTTATTTTTAACTATTGGTTTTTGGAAAACAGTTTTAATTCTTGTCCTATGTTTAATAGGTGTGGGGCTAGGGTATATTAAAGACTGTACACAGCAGTTTTTAAATTTCCTTAACAGAATTAGTTAGACTGCTAAATATATAAATAAAAAAATTAAAACAAATTATAAACTAAGGGAGAGAATTTATTATGGCAAACGTAGACAACAACAAAGCAAAAAGCAGTTACAATGAACAAACTGGTGTAAACGAACAAGAACGTGAAGTTCAACAACAACAACAAGCTCAAGCTCAAGAACCACAATTTTCAAATACATTATCTTTCTCAGATGAAGTAGTAGAAAAAATTGCTGGAATTGCTGCAAGAGAAGTTAAAGGTATTTTAGATATGAAAGGCGGATTTGCATCTAGCTTTACTGACCGTTTTACTTCTGGAAATAACGTAACACAAGGTGTAACTGTTGAAGTAGGAGAAAAACAAGCAGCTGTAGACTTAAAAGTTATTTTAGAATATGGTGAATCAGCTCCTAGAATCTTCAAAAAAGTGTCAGACTTAGTTAAAGAACAAGTTAAACATATGACTGGCCTTGAAGTTGTTGAAGTTAACATGCATGTTGATGATGTAATGAGTAAAAAAGAATACGAACAAAAAAACGCATCTTCTAATGAAGAAAACCAATCACAAAATGGTAAAGAATTACAATAATAGATATAAAAAAAGCGACCGGAAATTTTCCGGTCGCTTTTTATTATACTTGTTGTGATTTAGGTTTCTTTTTAAGTGTTAAGCAAATTAAAAATGCGATAAAGCTTAATACAGCTGCTACATATAAGCTTGACACGACATTAAAGTAAGATACAAAAATGCCTCCTAATAATGAACCTGCCCCAATTCCTGCATTTAAACTAGACATGTTCCAACTCATAGCAGCACTAGTATCTCCTTCTATTTGAGAGATAATACCTATTTGAATTGGTGGATTCGATCCCCATTGAACGATATTCCATAAGAATACACCTACAAGAGTAATAATTAATATAGGTAAAAATGATTGGAAAATAAGCATTAATACTGTGTAAGTGCTTAATGAAATTAACAACCATTTCTTGCTTCCTAATGAGTCTGTAATATATCCTCCTAATGATGTTCCAAGAATTGCACCAAGTCCCGCAACGAGCAATACAATGGAAACAATATTTAAGTCATATCCATAAATTGATAATAATGGACTGATATATGTTACGACAACATAATTAGCTGCAAGTATTAAGAAAGTGATACTTAAATATTTAACAATTTCAAGTTTGTCAATAATCTTATAGCCTTGACTTTGTTGAGATGATTCAACTGTATCTATTTTATTACTTGCTACATTAAATGCGATTAATATAATAGCTGCAACCCCGACAAGTGATATAAATACAAATGACATTCTCCAACCTACTAGGTCACCAATTTTTGTACCTAGTGGAACACCTAATACATTGGCGGCACTGAAACCTGTATACACGAGTCCGATCATTTTGCCTCGTTCACTTGGGTTAGAATATACGACAGTTAATGATAAAATCTTAACAACTATAATAGCTGCAGCGGCAGAAGATAATATTCTACCTAAAACTAATATTGTAAAATTAGGTGAGAAAGCGATGATGCAGTTTCCTAATATGAAAATAGCCATGCTTACTAATAAGACGGTCTTTGGTGATATGTTCTTTGTGACTTTAACAAGTATTGGTCCACTTATCGCGAACGTTAATGCATAAACTGTTACGAGTTGGCCAACTATTGCTTCAGATACATTTAAATCTTTACTCATTAAAGTAAGAATCCCCGCAATCATCAATTCAACCATTCCTACGACAAATACGCTTAACATAAATGTGATTAATCGAGCTTTCGACATCATATAACTCCTTCTCTTTGACATATAATCATGATTATAACAGTGTGATTTGTAAAAATACAGATAAAATTTAATACCCGAACAATCGTAATGTCTGTACATATTTTATGTATAAAATTAATTGAAAAAGTGATAATCATCAATATATCATACGGATAATATTCAATTGATTGAATATTTAAAAATATTAAAGTTAAGATTTACAAAATTTTATTGCGTATTATTATCTCATTTCGCTTTTATTTTTCTAAAAATTAATGACAGCGCTTACATAAAAATATATAATAAAATTAGGGATGAATAGTATTGAATATTTATTAATTATTGTGTATAGTTAGTCTTGCGAAAAGGAGAGAAAGTATGAAACAATCGAGTGTTTTAGTGGGAAGGTTAAAATTTATAATATTATCATTATTAGGGATTTACCTCTTTTTAGTTCCAATAACAGTAACAGACGATAAAGGTAATCCAGAGACTAGTTTACCTGTTGCATTTTTAGCAAATACCGTTTTAGGTTGGATTGGGGATTATGCAGGATTAATTATTATGCTCTTAATATGTTTTTCTGCAGTGATGACATTAATTTATTCTACTGTATTTAGTAGTTCTACTAAGAGATCTATAACTAATGAGCTATTTAATGTGAATTGGATATGGGTTGTAATACGCATAATAGGTGCTATATTTGCCATTTGTATATATTTCGATTTTGGACCGGGCATTGTAGTGAACGAAAATACAGGTTTAATGGTTTATAATGATTTATTACCAACTTTACTAGCTGTATTTTTCTTTGCAGGTCTATTCCTTCCATTGTTGATGGACTTTGGTTTATTAGAATTTTTAGGACCAATGTTTGCACCTGTCATGAGACCAGTGTTTAAATTACCAGGAAGATCTACAGTTGATAACCTTGCATCTTTTATTGGCGATGGAACAGTTGGTGTTATGATTACAAGTCAGCAATACGAACAAGGGTTTTATACTAGAAGAGAAGCTACTGTAATAGCAACGACATTTTCAGTTGTGTCTATTACATTTGCGATTGTTATTGCTCAAACAATCGGTTTAATGGATTATTTCTTCCAGTTTTATTTATCAGTTATTATAGCTTGTATTGTTGCAGCATTTATAATGCCTAGAATTTGGCCGTTGAAGCAAATTCCTGATCAATATTCTGATGGAAGTACTGAACAATTAAACGAAAAAATACCTAAGACTCATAATCCTATTACATGGGGATTTGAACAAGCAACAGAAAAAGCAGTTAAATCACCAGGAGTAAAACAATTCTTTGTTAATGGTGTTAAGACAGTTTTAGATATGTGGTTAGCTGTACTGCCTGTTGTAATGACAATTGGTACTTTAGCAACAATTGTTGCAGAATATACACCAACATTCAGTATTCTTGGAGCACCGTTTGTTCCATTACTAGAATTAATGCAAATTCCATATGCTAAAGAAGCATCTGAAACATTATTAATCGGTTTTGCAGATATGTTCTTGCCATCACTACTCATTAGTGATGTACCAAGTGATATGACAAGATTTATTGTAGGTGCGTTAAGTATTTCTCAATTAATTTATTTATCTGAAGTAGGGGGCGTAATACTTGGTTCTAAAATACCAGTTAGCCTAGGGAAACTCTTTATGATTTATATTATACGTACAATAATTGCTCTTCCAATTATTGTTATACTAGCGCATATATTCTTTTAATAAAAATGTCGACAAAGTTTTAGACTTTGTCGACATTTTTTTATTCACATCAGTACTTTTTTATTTTGGTTCGATAGTTGTTTCTACTTTTGCAATAGCAATCTCTGACCCTAACATTGGTGATTCACCTTTGTCTTTATTAGAATCGCCATCACGATTATGTGCTTGTTTGAAAGCATCACTATTTTTCCAAACTTCAAAGTCTTCTAATTCTTCCCACCACATGTTTACGTGTAATTCGTCGTTCTCTTCTATATCTTGCATATTCCAAGTTTCTACTTTAATGAAACCTTTCATTTCTTGCAAAGCGCCACCTTTAGTAAACATTGGTGCTAATTTTTCTGCATAACCTTTTTTTATTTTAATTCTGTTTGTTACTACATACATATTAATCGCTCCTATTCCTTTGGTGTAGGGTTTGTTGCCCAAATTTGTGCTGTCTTCATAAATGTTCTTGGTTGTAATTTCAATTGTGCTATTACAACGTCTGCTACATCTTCAGGGTGTGTCATTGTATCTTCTTGTAATTGAGGTTCACCTATCAAATCAGTAAGAACGGCTGATGGTGTTAAATAAGACACGCGAATATTATGCTTTCTCATTTCTTGCATAATACCTTCAGTCATTCCAATTACAGCATACTTAGTAGCAGAGTAAACACTGCTTGTAGCATTTGCTTTTAATCCAGACATAGATGCAATGTTTATGACATCACCACTTTTTTGCTTAACTAAGTAAGGTAATGATTCTTGTAATACATAGTAAATTCCTTTAACATTCGTTTCAAATAATTGATCGAATTCTGATTCACTAACTTCTAAAAATGAATTAGTTTTCATTATACCTGCATTATTAATAACAATATCAATTGAACCGAGTGCATGATATGAGTCTTCGATAAAGCGTTGGACATCTTTATGATGTGCTATGTTTGTTTCTTTATAAAAAACTTTAACGTCATATTGTTTTAATTCATTGGCAGCTTCTTTTAAAGTTTCGACATTTCTACTCGCTATTGCTACATTGACACCTTCACGAGCTAAAGCTATAGCAATAGACTTACCTATACCTTTAGAACCGCCTGTAATAATGGCGTTTAGCCCATTTAATTCTCTTAACATAATTAACATCACTCCTCATCTATATGTTAGCACGCATTGAAAATGTATCATAATATTTAATATGAATATGACATAAATAACACCGCGAAGTCGATTAATAAGGACTTCGCGGTGTTTATTTTAAATGATAGAAGATTCAAACTTACGCTTTCGTTAGTTCGTTATATACCTTCTTATCAGCATGTGTATAAATAATGTATTCTTTTTCACTTGTTTCAATGATCACGCGATTTGTTTTACCAAAAGTTGAACCAATTCTTACGATATGATCCTGATTTTCATTAGACAAAGCGTGAATATCCTGATCTTCCTTAATGTCTTTAATTTCATTATTTGGAATTGTAATATCAGCGACTCTCCATTGAATATGAACTTGATTGTTGTCTTTAGATACTCTCATTGCCATAACTAACACATCCTTTTGTTTGATGACTACATCATAACGCATTATGTATCCGTTTTCAACAGATAATAAAGAAAATGTGTCATGTTTTTTATTTAATATGTCATACTAATTAAATTTAGTATTTTTATGCAATATATTGAATAACTATTTACAAAGAGGATTTTGTATTGTAATATTATCTTTATAAATAAATAAGGAGCTGGTTTCATTGGGACGAAGATATCTATGTTAAAGGAATTAAATAAGACGAGTTTTTTAAAAGAAGTTGATTTTTCTAAAGAAGAATTAGAAACACTTATTGATTTAGCTATAGAATTAAAATTCAAAGAAAAGCATCAGATCCCACACCGTTTTTTAAGCGGAAAACATATTGCTTTATTATTTGAGAAACAATCTACAAGAACACGTTCTGCTTTTACAGTAGCTGCTACTAAAATGGGGGCGAATATTTCTTATCTTGGTAAAGAAGATTTACAACTTGGTAAGAAAGAGTCTGTAGAAGATACGGCAATTGTATTAGGTTCAATGTTTGATGGCATTGCTTTTAGAGGTTATGAACAAAAAACTGTAGAAGACTTAGCAAAATATTCAAAAGTACCAGTTTGGAATGGATTGACGAATGAGTGGCATCCAACACAGATGTTAGCTGACTTTTTAACTATTAAAGAGCATTTTGGTACATATGAAGGAAAGACTTTGACTTTTATCGGGGATGGTCGTAATAATATTGCAAATTCATTGCTTGTAACAAGTGCGATACTTGGCGTAAATATCCATATAGTAGCGCCAAAAGAATTGCATCCTAATAAAGAAATTCAAGAGATGGCCAAATCACTTAGCGAAAAATCTCAAAGCGAAGTGTTAATCACGGATGATATTCAAGAAGGTATTTACGGAAGTGATGTCATATACACAGATGTATGGTGTTCAATGGGGGAAGAAGACAAACTTGAAGAACGCTTTGAATTATTAAAGGATTATCAAGTGAATCAGAACCTTATAAATTTAACAGGAAAAAATGATACTTTATTTTTACATTGCTTACCTGCCATTCATGATTTGAATACAGAAATGGGGGCACTCTGTTTCGAAAAATTTGGTGTAACGTGTATGGAAGTAACTGATGACGTATTCAGATCAGACTATTCTAAAGTATTTCAACAAGCAGAAAATAGAATGCATACAATAAAAGCATTATTAGCCACTACGTGTGGAGAAATATTTTAAAGTGAAAAAAGAGTGGAGAAGAAATCTTTTTATACAATTAGATTTCTCACCCACTCTTTTTATTTAAAAATCTTTTATTAATTTCTTTCGATTACGATTGATTTCAACATATTTAGTATAGCTATAAAGAATTATACCTGCCCAAATAAATATAAATGTAATTAACTGGTCAACATCAAATTGTTCACCAAGTAAGAAAATACCTATAAAGAACATAAGAGTAGGACCGATATATTGAATGAACCCAGTTAGTGAAAGTGGTATTCTTCTAGCTCCAGCACTAAATAGTATAAGTGGTATTGCAGTTATTGCGCCAGACAGTAATAACCAACCACTAGAATGATTCATTCCAAAAGTAATAGCATCATTTTGTGATAAGTAGAATATATAAATAAGTGCTGCTGGTAATGTGACAATACATTCTATTGTAATACTACTAAAAGCATCGATATCTACTACTTTCTTAATTAACCCGTACAATGCAAAGGAAGTTGCTAATAGTATCGATACGTACGGAAATTCACCGACTTGGAAAGTCATATAAATTACACCTATAAACGCTAGTGCAATTGCGATCCATTGTGCTTTTGAGAAACGTTCTCCTAAAAATATAAAAGCTAGGAATATACTCATTAAAGGATTTATGTAATAGCCTAAACTCGCTTGGAGCACATGATGGTTATTAACAGCCCAAATAAATGTACCCCAGTTAACTGTAATAATATAACCTGCAGCAATAATCGCTAATAACATTTTTTTTTGCTTAAATAATTTAATTGTTGCATTTTTGAACATTGATAGTTGTTTAGTAAATGTTAATAATAACAACATGAATACAGCGGACCATATTATGCGGTGAGCTAGTATTTCGAATGGACCGATTTCATTTACGAGGTTCCAGTATATTGGAAGAATACCCCAAATTATATATGCGAAAGTTGCATACATAATACCTTTTTTAAATTCTGACATTGTTTATGACTCCCATTGTGATTGAATAACTTCTGCTTGATCGTGATAAATGTTTGAAGCAATATTTGCAAGTAATCTCGAAGTTCGATTATCAATATCGAATCTTGGTGATAGTTCTGCAATACTAATGCTTGTACTTTTATTTGAATTTGTAACTAACTGTAAAATTGTTTGTACAATTTGAGGTTGTAATCCCATTATACAAGGTGCACTAACAGCAGGTGCATAACTAACATCGATTGAATCTGTACATAATGTTATGAGTATTTCGTCGTATTCTTCAATAAATGAATTAATAGAAGTAATTGTTTCGATAGATAAATGACTACGTAGTTCATCTTCACGTATATACTGTACGCCATATTCATCAGCTCTTTCGAACAATGCTTTTGTATTACCATTTTTTTGTATACCTAATACAAAATAACCGACTTGGTCATCTTGATCTAAAATTTGTTTAAACATTGTTCCAGAAGAAGGTTGTTCATCATAATCTCTCATATCAAAATGCGCATCTATATTGATGATGCCTATTTTTTTGTTTTTATTAGCTCTTCTCACGCCTAAATAATGTCCATATAAAACTTCATGACCGCCACCAACAATGACTGTGAAATGGTTATGTAATAGAATTTTAGAAATTTTATCTCCTAGTTCTTCTTGTGCATCTTCCATTTTAGTTTTGTTGCAAATGACATTACCATAGTCTGTTAAATGTAAATATTCATTATGAATTGGTAAGGGACTCAATGACTTTCTAAAATGTTTAGGACCATCAACAGCTCCTGTTCTGCCATTATTTCTAGAAACACCTTCATCACATTCAAAGCCTATAAGCGCCATGTTTACTTGGTGCTCAAATTCTTTCTTTGGTTGAATATCATCTTTGTCGAGATTAATCGAATTCACAATTTGATGAAATCTAAATGCAGAGCGTAAAGATAAGCTATCAGTTCTACCAGTCCATTCATCCTTTTTAACATCTTTATACATAACAAATACCTCCTACATGTTACAATAATTTTTACTAATATCAGTTTATCATGTATGATATTCTTATGTTTTAATATGTGCTTAATTATTTTATAAGAAAGAAGTGTCCTTAATGAGAGAAAAGAAAGAAAAAGCAAAAAGGCCGAGGAGTGATTCAATGAAATGGATTTATGGTCTCTTAACAGTTTGCTTAATATTTCTAGTAGCATGTGACAATCAATCTTCTAAGAATAATGAAACAAATAAAGAAAAGTCGTCAAATGTAAAAACAACAGAAGAAGATACAAATGAAGTTAAAACGAAAGAAGAAAAGCGTATTGACAATAAAACAGTAGAAAAAAATAAAGCTCAAAATAACAAAAGTATAGAAAATAATGAAAAGCAGTCTTCAGAAGAAATTCCAGTAGAAGAAAATGTGAACGGTGTTAAACCTAACAATCATACTGTACCTGAAGAATTCGATACAAAAGTATATAATACTGCAAGAAATTGTTTGTTAAATCAAGGCAATTCTCAAGCAGAGTGTGATGATGTAGAAAGTACAATAGAATTCACGAGAGCTTGGCAAAATTTAAGTCATGATGGTTATTTATGTAATGATGATGGTTGTACTTTGCCTAAAGATGATCAACATCAAGATAATAGTCAACAATCAGATCAAGATTCAAATTATCAAACAGATGAATTGAATACGAATGAAAATAATCATCGAGAAAATCACTCGAATAATAACAATCAACAATATAAAGATACGAATAAAGAACAACAAAAACAAAATCAATCAAATGAAACAACAAATGAAAATACTAATAATCAAGAGAATTTAAATAAAGCAAGCTAAATAAAAAGCGTTCGTCTCTGTAGACGAACGCTTTTTACTGTGAAATAAGGGGGTTATTTCAACAATGGTATAGGGTTATGTTTAATATGACTTACAACTATAGTTTAACAGGCTTTTATTTCAAATCAATACTTTTGTGATTGTTTTCACAATTTCGTCATTTGAATTTATTTTTTGTGATGTACATCACTATAAAGTCACAAAGTGTTCGTATACTTGTTCGGTATTTTGTGGTAAAATAAATTAAAATGATTTTGAAAAGAGGAAAAATTAATATGACAGGAAAAACACATCTAGCTTGCGGTATATTCATCGGGTCATCATTAAGTATTTATTATGGAGAAGATGTTTTCACTTCTTTTACGATAGTTAGTTTATGCGGCGTTTCAAGTTTAGTTCCAGATATCTGCCATTTTAAAAGTAATATTGGAAAGAAGTTATTTCCAATTAGCTTTATTATAAGATTGATTTTTGGACATCGAACATTTACTCACTCCTTATTATTTTTATTTCTAATATTTTGGGGATTGAATACAATTTCTGCACCAGAACCTTATTTAGTGTCTATAATATTAGGTATGTTGTCTCATATTATTTTAGATATGTTAACGCCTAGAGGTGTGAAGTTATTCTATCCATTAGATGTTTCTGTTAAATTACCAATTGTATTTAAAACAGGTGGGGCAATTGATTTAAGTTTATCTTCTGCCTTTACGATTGTTACAATTATATTATGGTGGAAAGACATTTATCGTTTATTTATATAAATAACGAAAAGAGGCTGAGACAATTAATTGTCCCAGCCTCATTAATATTAATATGTTATTTTCCGAATTTACCTTTTAAATCTTCGCCTTTATCTTTAGCGAAGTCTTTACCTTTTTCTGTGTACTCATCTTTATTTTCGTTTACGTGGTCCTTACCTTTTTCAACTGCTTTGTCTTTTGCGTCGTTGAACTTATCTCCTAAACTCATAATAAAATCCTCCTTGGCCTATTATTAATAGGAATATTTTGTGTTTGAACCAACACATTAATATATTTACCCGTTTATTTTTTAAATAATCATTTTAATTATTATTTTTTTGTGATATTTTTAGACAAATCATTCTAAAGTCGTATAATGATAATGAGTCAAATATTCGGAGGTATTATAATGCTAGATGAAACAATGTTAAAACAACATGGACAAGAGCACTTTTTAGAGTATAGTAAAGTGATGAGTCAGAGTGAGAAAGAACAATTAGATTTAGATATTAATAGATTGGATTTAGATGAAATAAATGATTTATACCAAGATGTATATGTAAATAGAAAACCCATTGAAGTTGCAGAAGATATAGAACAAGTTAATTTTGATGTAAAAAATCAATTTACGCTAGATGAGTTGAAGTCTTATAGATCATTAGGAATTAAGGCTATTAAAGAGGGGAAATTCGCTGTCTTATTAATGGCTGGTGGGCAAGGTACTAGATTAGGACATAAAGGTCCAAAAGGTACATTCTCATTTAATGATAAAAGTTTGTTTGAAAGACAAGCTGAACAATTACGTAATTTAACTGAAGAAGTAGGTACGCCAATTCATTGGTACATTATGACAAGTGATGTTAACCATAAAGATACGTTATCATTCTTCCTAGAGCATAAGTATTTTGATTATGACGAAAATTATATTCACTTTTTCAAGCAAGATCACATTGTAGCTTTAACTACGGAAGGTAAATTGATTTTAGACACTGATAAGCATATTATGCGTACACCTAATGGTAATGGTGGTGTGTTTAAATCATTAGAAAAGAATAATCTATTATCAGAAATGAAAGAGAATGGCGTTGAGTATTTATTCCTAAATAATATTGATAATGCATTAGTTAAAGTATTAGATCCAGAATTTGTTGGATATACTATAGAGAAAAATAGTGATGTTACAACTAAATCAATTAAAGCTTACGAAGATGAAAAAGTAGGTCGTATTGTTTCAGTTGATGGAAAAAAACGAGTGCTTGAGTATTCTGAACTAACTCCTGAAGACGTAAATAAACTTGATAATGCTAATATTGGTATTCATGTGTTTAAAGTTGATTTTCTAATTGATGCAGCATCTAAACCACTTCCTTATCATTTAGCTGTTAAAAAACTTAAGCAATTAGATGAAGATTTCAGCGTAGTTGAAATTGAATCATTAAAGTTTGAATTATTCTACTTTGATATTTTTCAATATGCTCAAACTTTCGCTACACTTCAAGTAAATAGAGATATAGAATTTAGTCCTTTAAAAAATAAAGAAGGAAAAGATAGTATAGAAACAGCTCAAAAAGATTTAGAAAATAATCAACTTTTATAAAAGAGGTATATGAATGGATCAAATAAATAATACGCAGTCTCATCCTAGAAAAGACGGGAAAGTTAAAGAAGCATTTAAAGATATAATGCCACTCTCATTTGGAGAGGAAGTAGGAAATGCAGTTTCTCATGGTATACCAGCATTTTTACTTTTATTCTTCTTACCGTACGCAGCTGTTGAAAGCTATATTAATGATGGTGCACTTAAATCAACAAGTGTATCTATATACATTATTAGTATTATGCTTATGTTCTTATCATCAGCAGTTTATCATTCAATGTCTTCATCTTCACCTCAAAAGTATATTATGAGAATCATTGATCATAGTATGATTTATATAGCAATTTGCGGAACTTATACACCAATAGCTTTGTCATTAGTAGGTGGCTGGCTAGGCTGGGTGATTATGGCTGTTCAGTGGGGTATAACTATTTGGGGAATCATTTATAAATCTACAGCTAAAAATGTAAATCATAAATTGAGTTTGGCAATGTATTTAATTATGGGATGGATGGCTGTACTAATGTTGCCAACCATTATAAATAAGACATCTTTAATTTTCATGTTATTTATAATGATTGGCGGTATCAGCTACACGATAGGTGCATGGTTCTATGCTCAAAAAAATAGAAAGTATTTCCATATGATATGGCACTTCTTTATCCTTGTTGCATCTATATTTCATTTTCTAGCAATTATGTACTTCATGTAGGAGGTCAAAATGAATTATCGTTTGTATTATAGTGTCCTTACGATTATTATTTTAATACAAGGTTATTTCTTTTATTATTTTGTATTTAGTGATGGTAAACAAGGCGGTTTACAGTTTATGGGATTCGTTTCTCTAATATTTGGATTGATTTTAGTCTATGTCATAATAATGCTCGTTAAACATCAAAGAAGAAATAATAGCCAAAAATTCAATGAACATATTAAAAAAGGTGAACAAAGACGGTTAAAATAATTTTAATAAGGACGACCAACTAAGGAAATGTATAATTAGTTGGTCGTTCTTTTGTTAATTTTTGAAAAAAAGGGGTAAATATACAATATAAGATAATTTATCGATATGAATAGGGGGACATGATCATGTCAGATGAAAGAAAATTTGAAGCATTCAATCGTGAAAAATTAAATAAAGAAGAAGAAGTACAAGGAGAAGCGGTAGAGGACAGAAGCGGTCATAAAATTGATCAAGCTGATGACAATTTCTTAGATATGAGTCAAAGTGAAATTAAAGGTAAAAATCAAATTGAAAAGAAATTATTAGAGAAATTAGATAATCTCGTGCAACAAGGTGCTACATTAGAAAAGCAAGAAGAAGTAACAGACTTGCACAGAGAATGGCTTACTTATAGTTGGCCGAACTATACAGAAGATAGACATTTAGAGATCATCAATATGTATGAAGCGGATAAAAGATATCGTGATTATTTTGGTGAAGATAGAACACAAGAATTGATATTAGCAGTTAAGCATGTATTGAAATAAACTGAGTACATGACCACGGAAAGTATGTGCAAAAAAGTCATCGATTTTATCGGTGTCTTTTTTGCTTTTATATATGTAAAATTGACTTATGTTAATTTATAAGGAGATGGGTCTGGTGAAGAAGCTATTCAACAATGGAAAAATATATACTATGAATCATTCTGAAGATACATATGTAGGTGTTATCGTTAATGATGGAACAATAGAAAGATTATTAACACAAGATGATCTAAATGAAATCAATATAAAAGATTTTGAAGTAATAGATTTAAATGAGGGTACGATGTTCCCTGGTTTTGTAGAAACCCATATCCATGTGCTGGGGACAGGTGTATGGCTTTCCTCTGTTATCCTAAATGGTGAAACAAATATAGAAGTCGTTAAAGATAAGATTAAGCAAAAAGCTGAACAGCTTGAACCTGGTGAATGGTTAGTTGCTGAAGGATATGATGAAAATTTATTACATGGCATTAGACTAGATAAGAACGATTTAGATGAGTTGTGTAAAGATAATCCAGTTATCATTAAACGAGTTTGCAGACATGCAGCAATCGTCAATACGAAAGCTTTAAAAAAATTAGATGTCAAAGATGATGTAGACAATCCTGTTGGTGGATCATATGAAAAACAAGATGGTGAGTTAACTGGCTGGATTTATGATACAGCTATGGAACCTTTTGAAGAATTAGCTTCTAACGAAGATGAACAATCGCTAACTAAACATTTACAAAATGCTATAGATTATTTATATCAATTTGGCATAACGGGATCTCATACTGAAGATTTAGGATATTACGAAGATTATAAAGATGTCTTGAACGCTTATAAAACAGTGGTTGGTGGAGAAGATCATCAAAGACCATTTAGAGTACGTTTGTTGCGTCACTTTAGTGTTTATGAACAAATGATGGATGAACAAGCTACTTTCGTTGATGGTTGGTTAGAACCAGATGCTATGAAATTCTATGCAGATGGTGCTTTTGGTGGTAGCACAGCTTTATTGAAAGAACCTTATTCGAACGACCCAGCTGGTGAAAATTATGGTTTATCCATATATACTCAAGAAGAATTGAATGAAAAAGTTCAACTAGCTAGAAAATATAATGGGGCAATAGCTGTTCATATGATAGGCGATAAAGCTTGCGAGATGGTATTAGATGCTATTGAAAAATATCCAGCACCAAAAGAGTTAAGAGATAGATTGATTCATATTAGTACTTTGAATGAAGAATTACTAAAACGTGTTTCTAAATTACCCGTAATATGTGATGTGCAACCTCAGTTTATTACGAGTGATTTCCCATGGGTGCAAGATAAAGTTGGAGATCAAAGAGCGAGATATTTATATCCATTTAAATCAATGTTAGATTTGAACATTATTATAGGTGGTGGGTCTGATGCACCTATAGAAACGCCTAATCCGATGTTAGGTGTTCATGCAGCTGTAAATAGACAATCTTATGGAGAAAACGGTGCATATTTCATTGAAGAAGCAATATCTATATTTGATGCAATGAGTTTATATACGACGCAAGCAAGTGAAATTGCACAAACAACTGATAGAACAGGAAAAATAAAACCTGGATACGAAGCGGATTTTACAGTATTAGATAAAGATCCATTTGAGACTGACCCAAAAGAGTTAGCGAATATACAAGCAATTAAAACGATAGTTAACGGAAAAATTGTTTACGAAAGAGAGTAAATTATGAGTAAGAATAAAGGAATTGTACTAGCATTAGTACTCATTATGTTTATGAGTGCAATTGAAACATCTATAGTGTCATTGGCAACGCCAACGATGCAAAGAGATTTTAATATTGAAACAGAAGTGGCATTAATTTTTACAGTATATTTAATCGCAGTCGTATTTATGACACCAATTGTTGGTGAATTAGTTAAGCGTATAAATATTAAATTTGTAGTTCTACTTGGAATATCAGTTTTTATAATTGGTAGTGTATTTTGTGGATTAAGTGAAATGACAAATAGTTTTTCATTGCTTGTCATTTCAAGAATTGTTCAAGGACTTGGTGCAGGCGTGATGATGACTTTAGGACAAGTTGTACCAAAGTTAGCATTTCCAATACCACAAAGATATAAAGTAATGGGCATAGTTGGAAGTGTTTGGGGAATATCAAGTATTGTAGGTCCACTACTAGGTGGTGCAATATTAGAATATTTAAACTGGAGCTTTTTATTTTATATAAATGTACCTATAGCTTTAATATCTATCTGGCTCGTTATTAAATACTTTAATTTTGAACAAGAAAAAGTAGAAAAAACGAAATTAGACTATAAGGGATTACTTATATTTTATGGTGTAGTAGCAAGTTTCTTATTAATAGTAGCTGAACATATACCTCTTATAGTAAGAGGGATTTGTTTCGTAATATTAATAGCACTCGCTTTTACTTTATATAAAATAGAAACAAGTATTAAAAATCCATTTGTTCCAATTGAAGCATTTAATAGGAAAATTATTTTAGTTCTATTTACCGACTTATTATATTCAACAATGTTAATGGGATATACTATTTTTATGCCAATATATTTACAGAATGAACAAGGTTTTTCTCCGCTACAAAGTGGTTTAACGATATTTCCAATGTCTGTCGGTTGGCTGTTTATTACATTTATATTAGGTAGACTAGATAAAATAAAATTAAAGTTTATTTATTTGTTGGCTTTCTTAGCAATGTTTGTTGGTAGTTTCGCAATTATAACTGGAGTAGAATGGATTGTAATTATTCCATTCGCTGTGTTTGTGATGGGTGTATCTTTTGGAACTGTATATACAAAAGATGTAGTAGTAGTTCAGGAAGAAGCACCAAGTCATCAGTTAGGATCAATGATGTCGATTTACACATTGTTCAAAACAATTGGAAGTACAACTGGATCATTAATAGTAGCTTCCATATATGTGCTAGATGTTCCATTCTTAACTTACGGTGTGCAAAATATTATGCTTTATATTATACTCGTCGCAGTAACATTAACGATTGCATGGTCCCTCATTTTTAAAGAAGCAAATAGGGATAGCATTTAACGAAGAATACAAAAGGGAGTAACAATGTATGAAAAGAAAAAACAAACGCTTTGATTTATTTCAATTATTGACGTTATTGATTATTATAAGTATCTTCACATTGTCTGGTGCAATTTTCATTGTGTTACTTTCTTTTGGTATGTTTGGCTTAAGTAGAATATTAATTTATTATGGTTTGGCAGAATTCAATTATAATAAAAGTGTGATAGATAACTTGTTTTATTATGGTAGTTATATTTTATTTGGTTACTTCACATTAGTTGCCATTGAATTTTTATTAGACAGATTCAAAAATAAATTGAATGATAATCCATACTTTAAAGGCATGACCTTCCATTTATTAACCATTACTGTTAGTACAATTATGTTTTATTTCACAGTGCATATTTATTATTCACAAATAAAAATTGAATTCTGGGTAATTTTAATTATTATTTCGATTCTATATATATGTACTGAAATCTTTTATCCAGATAGTAAAAATTTAAATAGATGAAACATTTATTTTGATTTCCGAAATAAAATAGTGCATAATAGCAAAGGTATATTTTAGAAGGAGTTGAAACCATGAATGTTCAGGATATTTCAAAAGGTAAAAGAAATCTAGTCGTAGCTGTGATGTTAGTAAGTGCCTTTGTGGCAATTTTAAATCAAACTTTATTAAATACAGCGATACCTGAAATCATGGTACATTTAAATATTGATGCTAACCAAGGACAATGGTTAATGACGGGATTTATGTTAGTTAATGGTGTTATGATACCAGCGACTGCATTTCTAATGGATAAATTTAATACAAGACCACTTTATTTAATGGCGATGTTATCATTCACAATAGGTACACTGGTAGCAGCACTTTCGCCTAATTTTAGTATATTAATGTTAGCGAGGGTACTTCAAGCAATGGGTGCGGGAGTTATGATGCCCCTTATGCAATTTGTACTCTTTAATTTATTCCCTAAAGAAAAACGTGGCTTTGCGATGGGTATGGCAGGTTTAGTTATTTCATTTGCACCTGCATTAGGACCAACTTTATCAGGATACTTAGTGGATAATTTTAGTTGGAGAAGTCCGTTCTACTCAATTATTCCATTTTCAGTAATAGCATTAGCTTTTGGTGCGAAATACTTAACAAATATTTCTAAGCCAAAAGATGTACATTTAGATGTACCATCTTTAATTTTATCAACAGTAGGATTTGGGTCATTACTGTATGGGTTCAGTAGTGCAGGATCATTAGGATTTACTTCAGCTACTGTTATCATTACATTGATCATTGGTGTAGTTACATTAATAGTATTTATATTCAGACAGTTAAAACTAGAAACACCATTATTGAATATAAGAGTGTTTAAATATAAAACATTTGCACTAACGACAGTTATAGGTGTATTTTCAATGGTATCTTTAATTGGACCATCATTGTTGATGCCAATGTATATGCAAGATGCTAGAGGATATACAGCACTTATATCAGGCCTGTTATTATTACCAGGTGCAATTGTAACGGGAATCATGTCTCTTGTAACAGGTCGTTTATTTGATAAATATGGTGCGAAATGGCTCGCTATTACAGGTTTCTCAATTATCAGTGTCACGACGTTGATGCTTGCATTCTTGAGTACCGATACGTCATTAGCATATTTGATTATCGTTTATACAGTAAGAATGTTTGGTGTTTCTATGATTATGATGCCAGTTAACACAGCTGGTTTAAATGCGATACCAAACGAAGTATTATCACACGGAACAGCAATGATGAATACTTTAAGAACAATTGCTGGTTCAATTGGTACGGGAATTTTAGTAACAATCATGTCAATTGGTGCTAAAAACTTTAATCCATCAAAAGAACAATTAGAGGTAGCAAGTTCTGGTAATAAAGCAGAAATATTACAATCTCAAGCAATGATACATGGTATTAATATTGCGTTCTTAGTATTAACAGTTATCGTATTCTTTGGAGTTGTACTTTCAATATTTCTTAAAACAGAGAAAATTAATCGAAACACTAGAATACCTAACCACTCAAAATAAGATTTTAAACAGGTTGAGACAAATTAATGTCTCAGCCTGTTTTTTTGAACATTAAACTACCTATTTGTATAATTTTTTTGTTACACTAATTATAAAGATGAATAGATAAACATTTTAGAAGGGGAGTCGTAGCTTTGTTATCTGTAGAACAGGTTAAAGAACTTGTGGGAGCATTACATGATCCAATTGTGGATGTACCATTAAAAGAAACAGGCGGTATTATTGAGGTAGGCATTAAAGAAGAGAAAGAACATGTAAGTGTGAAGGTTGCTATTGCTAAGTTAGGTGGACAGCCTCAATTAGATTTACAAATGGAAATTGTTGATTTATTAAAAGAAAATGGTGCTAAAACAGTTGGAATAAGATTTGATGAATTGTCTGCAGAAGCACTAGAAAAATTTAAAGCAGTAATGGAAGAACAAACAATTGAAGGATTGTTATCTAAAGATAATCCTGTAGAATTTATAGCTGTAGCTTCAGGTAAAGGTGGCGTCGGCAAATCAACAGTAGCGGTCAATTTAGCAGTGTCGCTTGCAAGACAAGGGAAAAAAGTTGGACTTGTTGATGCTGATATTTATGGTTTTAGTGTTCCAGATATGATGGGTATTCAAGAAAAACCTGAAGTAGAAGGAGAACAAATCATACCTGTTGAACGTGAAGGTGTTAAAGTTATTTCTATGGCTTTCTTTGTGGAAGAAAATGCGCCAGTTATTTGGAGAGGACCTATGCTCGGTAAAATGATTACTAGTTTCTTTACCGAAGTTAAATGGGGAGAGTTAGACTATTTAATACTCGATTTACCTCCAGGCACTGGTGATGTAGCTTTAGATGTACATACAATGTTGCCTTCAAGTAAAGAAATTATTGTTACAACGCCTCATCCAACTGCTGCATTCGTAGCAGCAAGAGCGGGCGCGATGGCTAAACATACTGAGCACTCAATTATTGGTGTCATTGAAAACATGTCTTATTTCCAAAGTAAAGAAACTGGAAATAAAGAGTATGTATTTGGCAAAGGTGGAGGCACGAAGTTAGCAGAAGAACTTCAAACAACATTATTAGGAGAACTTCCTTTAAGTCAGCCAGAATGGGATGAAAATAATTTCTCACCATCTATATATAAAGAAAATGAAGATCTAGGTAAGGTTTATAGTCAAATTGCTAAAAATATAATTAATATAACAATGGAAGAGTAGTGCGGAGGTAAGCAAGTGACCTTAAAATATTTAATTCAATTTTATAGAAATACACTGCTTATTGGTGTTGTCGTTACATATTTATCATCTTTAATTTTTGGTTATGATAAAGTAACGAAGTATTTATTTGCAGGAGATATTGGAAACTTTATAGCGGCATCAGTATGGTTTATAGTAGTAGGTCTACTAGTTGCCACAATAAGTCAGTTAGCATATTTTATCTATTTGTTTATAAATCAGTTAGGTATCGGAATATTTGGGAAGATTTGGCCACATGTACAAATCGTTGTCACGATATTTGCTATATTCGATCTAGTCTATTTTAGATTTTTGAGATTTGGTGGCACTGATCAAATACTTTCATTTATTTGGCTACCTATAGTCGTTATTGTTTTTGCAACCATCACAAGCAATCTTAAAAATAAGCAATCTAAAAAGAATTTATGGATACCATCTATGTTCTTTATGATAGTTATGACTACTGTAGAACTTATTCCGTTTTTAAGAGTAGAAGATACAAGCTGGATTTATTTAACAATATTTGGTTTATTATTATGTAATGTTTATCAGCTTATTACATTGCCAAAATTTAATGCATTGTCTCTCGAAGAAAGAAAAGCGAAGAAAGCAAATCGTGAAAATAGCATTAAAAGCAAGTGATAAATGAACAAAAACACAAGATTAAAGGTTTATTACACCTTAATCTTGTGTTTTTTAATTTTTTGTAAAAAAATCGATATATATTATTGACTTTTATAAGACCACTTGATATTATATAAAGGTCGCTGAAAACGACAGCACAACAACAAAAAAGAAATTTAAAGTTTTTGTTAAAAGTGTAAAATTAACTCTTGTTAATACGCATTAAATGTTATATATTTATAAACGTGTTAAAAATTAGTTAAGAAACAAGTTGAAAACAATCGTTGTTTTTAGTACAATATTGTTTAGACATTTAACAAATGAACATTGAAAACTGAATGACAATATGTCAACGTTAATTCCAATAATTGAGTACTTATAGTACTTCAAAGAGTG
>NZ_MWJM01000015.1:0-45484 GCF_002018435.1 Mammaliicoccus fleurettii
TTTCTTAGTCGATTACATTGTACTAAAGTGAGCTATATATGGCTCTTATTTTATTACACAATTATATGGACATATTCTTATATTGATACTTTTATCAGCAATTTCGCTGAAACTTGCTTATACTGGTACTTTTATCAGCAATTTCGCTGAAACTTGCTTATACTGTAACTCTTAAAAGCACCCGGGTAATGCATGCGCATAAAAAAATGCCAACAAAGTCTAATTCTTTGCTGACACTCTTATGGTAGCTTTATGAGCTTCCAAAATGATTTTTATAAAATTCTGGGACATTTATGGTCCGAACTTATTTATCACTTCTTTTTAATTTGTTAAATTTGCGTCCATCCTCAAAGTCTTCTTTTTGACTAAGTTTCTCAGCTTTTCTTTTTCTATTTTTTCTCATTAAATACCATGTAAATAAGCATACAATTAAACTAATTATAGCCATAAAAGCAGCATACCCTAGTAATGGTTCATATGTAATGTCATAAAAATTAGGTAATACGAAAGCAATAATACCTAATACAATAAATGTTAATATTGCACTAATAAAGTGCTTTTTAAGAATTAATGAAGATAATAATGAAAAAACTATAACTACTACAAAAGAAATCCATAAATAATTTGGAAAATCGAATATGTTCAAGGTAAACGCCTCCTTTATCTCGCTGATTATAATTATACCCGATTATTATTATATTAATTATATTTTTTAATATAATAATAATCTTTTTGTTAAATAAGTTAAACAAATGGTATGTATGTTTGAAAATTGTACTATAAAATGATTAATACTATAATAAGAATAAGTAACTTTTAGAACATTGCAAATTTTATATAAAGGGATGATTAATTAAATGGGACAAATGCTTAGAAATGAAGTTCCTGTTCAAGAAACATGGGATCTTACAAGTTTATTTGAAAATAATGATGCTTTTTATAGTTCATTAGAAGAGTTAGTAAAGACAGTCACTACATTTAATGAAAAGTATGTTAATCAATTAAATGAAATTTCAACTATAGAATCAGCTTTAAATGAACAAGCTGACATTATCATCAGTATTATACATTTAAGTACATATGCAGAATTATTGTATTCTACTGATACATCAAATGAGAAAAGTCAAAAAGTAGCTGCTCAATTCTCAACTACATATGGTAAAATTGCTGGTCTTTTATCTTTCGTTGAATCAGAAATTTTACAGTTAGATGAAGAAGCTTTTAATGCTTTAATTAAGCAATCTGAATATCCTAAATATTTATCTTTATTGAAACGTCAAAAAGCACATACATTACATCCTGAAGTAGAAAAAACACTCGCTTCATTCTCGCCTACTTTTGGTGCGCCATATGAAATGTATGGAATTACTAAAATGCTTGATATTGAATTTGGTACTTTTGAAGCGAATGGAGAAAGTATTCCATTGGATTACGTTTCATTTGAAGGTGATTACGAAGTAGCTTCAAATACTGAAATAAGACGAAATGCCTTTAAAAAATTCAGTGAAGCTTTACGTCGTTATGAAAATACGACAGCTGCAACATACAATGCACACGTTCAAAAGGAAAAAATAGAATCTGAATTACGTGGTTATGATTCAGTTATTGATTTCTTATTAGAACCTCAAGATGTTACGAGAGATATGTATGATAGACAAATTGATATTATTTCTGAAGAATTGGCACCTCATATGAGAAAATATGCCAAATTACTAAAACGTACAAATAATTTAGATAAACTAAAATTTGAAGATTTACGTATACCGCTAGATCCAACTTATGAACCAGATGTTTCTATTGAAGGTTCTAAAGAATATATTAAAGAAGCGTTGAGCGTTCTGGGCGAAGATTATATGAAAATGGTAAATGATAGTTATGATAAACGTTGGATTGATTTTCCTCAAAATAAAGGAAAACAAACAGGAGCTTATTGTGCAAGTCCATATGGCGTTAACCCATTTATTTTTATATCATGGACAAGTAAAATGACTGAAGTATTTGTATTAGCTCATGAATTAGGACATGCAGGACACTTTAATTTAGCAAATGCTCATCAAAATGTATATCAAGCTGATTGTTCTATGTATTTTGTAGAAGCACCATCTACAATGAATGAAATGCTTATGGCAAATAGCTTATTGAAAAAATCAGACGATCCTAAATTTAAACGTTGGGTAATTAGTTCTATCATTTCAAGAACGTATTATCATAATATGGTTACGCATCTTTTAGAAGCTAAATACCAAAGAGAAGTATATAGACATGTGGATAAAGGTGAAGCTTTAACTGCCCCACTTTTAAATGGAATTAAAAAACAAGTTATTTCAGACTTTTGGGGAGATGAAGTAGAAATAACTGAAGGCGCAGAATTAACTTGGATGCGTCAACCCCACTATTATATGGGATTATACCCTTACACATATTCTGCAGGACTTACAATTGGTACAGCAATGAGTCAGCGCATTGAAAAAGAAGGACAAACCGCAGTTGAAGATTGGTTAAACGTTTTAAAATCAGGAGGTTCAAAATCACCAGTTGAACTCGCTGAATTAGCTGGTATAGATGTCACAACGGATAAACCATTAAAAGAAACTATCGAATATATTGGTAATTTGATTGATCAGCTAGAACAGTTAACTGATGAAATAGAATAAATTATTATATATTTTCAAACTAAAAACCCGCCTTCACAAGTGAAGGCGGGTTAAATTTTATATTAATCTTCTTTTTTTACTTGAGACCAACCTTTTTGAGTGATTGTGATTTTACCTGTCTCTATTGTGATGAGTTTTTGTTTATATAATCTACCGATTGCACGTTTGAAGCTAGCTTTACTCATATTAAATACTTCTTTTATAGCTTCTGGATCTGACTTGTCCCAGAATGGTAATTCTCCATCATATTCTACTAGTAAATCGAATATAACTTGACCGTCTTCATCTAATCGTTCGTGAGCTAATGGTAAAAATGAACCATTAAGTTCTCCATTTTCTTTTACTCCAATAATTCTAACGTCCATTTCTTCACCAAGTCTTGGCTCGTGTCGACGTTCTGATTCGTGTACGAATATTTTATAGCCCTCTTCAGATAATAAGAATGTTCCAACTCTTAATAATCTATAAGGTCTAGCTTTAACATGCTGATGTAATGTTGATTCTTCAGCAGTTTTAAACATTGTATCAACGATTGTTTCAGTCGCTAATCTTGCGAACATCTGACTATTACTATCTATTCTAAGTGTACAGAAAATCATGTCACCATTTTGTGGCCATAATTCTTTTACTTTTGGTAGATCTTCCCAAGGTATTAATACTTCCCTAGGCAATCCTACATCCACTGCTGCACCTTCTCTATCTACTCTTAATACTTTTACCCAATCATAACGATCTTTCGTTATTGTAGGCATATTTTGAGTAGCAAATAGTTCTCCAGATCGACTTGGATATACGAAGAAACTATAATCTTCTCCAACTTCTAATTGATCATCCTCGTCAACTTCTGAAGCATTCATTTTAATTCGTTCACTACTTGGTCCAAGTAGATGGTATGTTGAACCTTCCAATCTATCCACTTTTAAAAAGTCAATACGACCTACAAGTGTATCTTTATCTTGTGCCATGTCATTCTCCATTCTTATGTTTTTCGTTTATTCATTATAACATGTATTTTTCTTCGTGTAACGACTGTTCAATCTCTTGCCCTTTTTTGTGTTATTTATGATATAATTCATCGGTAGAAGTATTAATGAAAAGGAGTCATTTAATGTTACAAGTCACTGATGTAAGTTTACGATTTGGTGATCGTAAACTATTTGAAGATGTAAATATTAAGTTTATACCAGGTAACTGTTACGGACTTATAGGTGCCAATGGAGCAGGAAAATCAACGTTCTTAAAAGTCTTATCAGGGGAATTAGATTCTCAATCTGGTCATGTTTCACTTGGTAAAGATGAACGTTTAGCAGTTTTAAAACAAGATCACTTTGCTCACGAAGATGAAAAAGTAATCGAAGTTGTTTTAAAAGGCCATGAAAAATTATGGCAAGTTATGAATGAAAAGAACGAAATTTATATGAAACCAGATTTCTCTGATGAAGACGGTATGCGTGCAGCAGAGCTTGAAGGTGAATTTGCTGAAATGAATGGATGGAATGCTGAAGCGGATGCATCTGTTTTACTTTCAGGTTTAGGAATTAAAGATGAATTACATGACAAACAAATGTCTGAGTTAGAAAACAACCAAAAAGTTAAAGTGCTTCTTGCACAAAGTTTATTCGGTGATCCCGATGTTCTTTTACTAGATGAACCTACAAACGGTTTAGATATTAAAGCAATCGCTTGGTTAGAAGATTTCTTAATTAACTTTGAAAATACTGTAATTGTTGTTTCACATGACAGACACTTTTTAAACAATGTATGTACTCATATTGCCGATTTAGATTTCGGTAAAATTAAATTGTTTGTTGGGAATTATGACTTCTGGTATCAATCAAGTCAACTTGCTTCTCAAATGGCTCAAGACCAAAACAAGAAAAAAGAAGAACGTATTAAAGAGTTACAAGACTTTATTGCTAGATTTAGTGCTAACGCATCTAAATCTAAACAAGCTACAAGTCGTAAGAAAATGCTTGATAAAATTGAACTTGATGATATTCAACCGTCATCTAGACGTTACCCATTTGTTAATTTCAATATTGAAAGAGAAATTGGTAATGAGTTATTACAAGTTCAAGGTCTTTCTAAAACAATCGAAGGTAATAAAGTATTAAATAATGTATCTTTCACTATGAACCCTAATGATAAAGCAGTATTAATAGGAGAAAGTGAAATCGCTAAAACTACCCTACTACGTATATTAGCTGGTGAAATTGAACCAGATGAAGGCACAGTTAAATGGGGCGTTACAACAAGTCAATCATATTTACCTAAAGATAATTCAGAATTCTTTGAAGGAATTAATATGAACTTAGTTGACTGGTTAAGACAATATGCACCACCAGAAGAACAAACAGAAACATTCTTAAGAGGATTCTTAGGACGTATGTTATTTAGTGGTGAAGAAGTTAAGAAAAAAGCAAGTGTACTTTCAGGTGGAGAAAAAGTTAGATGTATGTTAAGTAAAATGATGTTATCAAGCTCTAATGTATTATTACTTGATGAGCCTACTAACCACTTAGATTTAGAAAGTATTACAGCTGTAAATGACGGATTAAAGAACTTCAAAGGTTCTCTAATTTTCACATCTTACGACTTCGAATTTATTAACACAATTGCAAATAGAGTTATAGAACTTAAAGAAGACGGCGCAATTTCTAAAGAAATCACTTATGATGAATACTTGAGAGATCAAGGCGTTTATAACTAATATTTATATTGAGAAGCTTCAATTCGACTTTTGCCGAATTGAAGCTTTTTTTAATATAAAAACGAATTAAGTTGTATATCTATTAAAAACCATGTTTTTCCATTAATTGTTTAAATAGTTAGAACTTTTGAATTTATCTGTTTTCTCTCTTTACATCAATATTCTTTCTATGTATAATGAATGCATACCAATTGAATATGTTTTTGATGAGGCGCATCAATCATTAGTAACTCCCCTGTTAGACTGCAATCTTTAAGGAGTGAAAGGGTGCGATGCCGAAACGTAATGTTTTTGCAGAGATATTACGTTGGACATTTAGGTTAAGAGCTAAGTGTCTGTCATTATCTTAGGAATAATGGAGTGCATCACTTGTATATATAATAAAACAAGTTCGGATGCCGAACTTGTTTTTTTGTTTATATTAAGGCGTTGACCTCTGATTTACAGGAGGAATTATTTTGGCTCAAAGTGTATTAAAGTTTGGCGGTACATCCGTCGGTGATTTTAACAAGATTAAAAATATCGCGTATATGTTGAAGTCTCGCATTGATAATGGAGAACAATTAGTAGTGGTAGTAAGTGCTATGGGCAAAACGACAGATTCTTTGCTCGAAAATATTGGCACACTTACCTCTCAACCTAAAGATGAGCATTTAGCAATGCTTCTAACAACCGGTGAACAACAGACCATTTCATATCTTTCAATGGTATTAAATGATATAGGTGTTCAAACGAAAGCAATGACAGGTTATCAAGCTGGAATTAAGACAGTCGGTCATCATTTAAAGAGTAAAATTGCTGAAATTGATGCTAATCGATTTGAAACAGCTTTTGAAACAAATGACATACTTGTAGTTGCAGGCTTTCAAGGTGTAAATGATCATCTTGAGATTACGACTCTAGGACGTGGAGGTTCAGATACTACCGCAGTAGCAATAGCTGCAAGTATAGATACGTCTTGTGAAATATATACTGATGTAGATGGTGTATATGGAACAGATCCTAGAATATATAAAGGAGCACACCTTCTCAATGAAGTTTCTTATGAAGAAATGATGGAAATGAGTGCATTAGGTGCAGGAGTTTTAGAATCAAGAAGTGTTGAAATTGCTAAAAATTATAACATACCTTTATATCTTGGAAGAACATTATCAAATGTGAAAGGAACATGGATTATGCCACAAGCAGAAATTTTAGAGAAGAAAGCAGTCACAGGAGTAGCATTAGATACACATATGATTCATGTTACTTTAACATATCCTATGCAAAATTTTGCTTTACTACAAAAATTATTTGATTCATTAGAAGAACAATCTATGAATGTTGATATGATTTCGCAAATCGAAAATCAACAAGGCTTACAACTTTCATTTACGATTAAAGATTCCGATGTCAATCAAATAGAGGAAATTATAGTTAGCATAACAGAGGATTACCCTCACCTACGTTATAAAATGAAAGATAATTACGCTAAACTTTCTGTAATTGGAACGGGCATGAGAGATATGTCAGGAATAGCATCTAAAGCTTTCCGTACTTTGATTACTAATGATATACATTTTTATCAAACAACCACGTCAGAAATAAGTATTTCTTATGTAGTTGATCGTGATTTAGGCGAAAATGCCGTTCGAATTTTAAGTGAAGCATTTAATATATAATTGATGATGGAGTGAAAAAAATGACAAAATTAGCAGTTGTTGGTGCAACAGGTTTAGTAGGAGAAAAAGTATTAGAAGTATTAGATAGAAAAAATATACCATTTGATGAGCTTGTATTATTTTCATCACCTAGATCAGCAGGTAAAGAAGTGGCATTTCAAGGTAGAACTTATGTTGTTGAAGCATTAACTGAAGAGAAAACAAATGGACAATTCGATTACGTTATTATGAGCGCTGGCGGAGGTACAAGTAAAACTTTTGCCCCACTATTTGAAGAGCATGGTGCTATTGTAATAGATAATTCTAGTCAATGGAGAATGCATGAAGGGATAGATTTAATAGTTCCAGAAGTTAATACACCTAAGTTAAATCGAAAAATCATTGCAAATCCTAACTGTTCAACAATACAATCAGTCGTTCCATTAAAACCTTTATTAGATACTTTTGGTTTGAAAAGAGTTGCTTATACAACATATCAAGCAGTATCAGGTTCAGGACTTGCCGGACGCGAAGATTTGTCTAATGGTGAGAAAGGTGAAGCACCTAAGAACTACCCTCACCCAATCTATAATAATGTATTACCACATATAGATGTATTTTTAGAAGATGGTTATACAAAAGAAGAACAAAAAATGATCGAAGAAACAAGAAAAATATTAGATCAACCGACACTTAATGTTACAGCAACATGTGTACGTGTACCTGTTCAAGATAGCCACAGTGTGCACATCAACGTTACTTTAGATAAAGAAGCAACAGTTGAAGATATTAAAAATTTATTTAATGAAGATGACCGTGTAGTTTTGGTAGATAATGTTGAAAAAAATGAATATCCATTAGCTATACACTCTACTGGTAAAGATGAAGTATTTGTTGGAAGAATTCGTAAAGATGATTCTTTAGATAATACTTTCCATATTTGGTGTACTTCAGATAATTTACTAAAAGGTGCAAGTTTAAATGCCGTTCAAGTACTAGAACAAGTTATGCAATTAAATAAATAAAACAAGGAGTGTTAAGTATGTCACATATTTTTACAGGTGTAGGCGTTGCCCTTACAACACCATTTACAAATGAGGATGTAGACTACGAAGCATTTGAAAACCATATAGAATTTTTAATAGACAATGGCGTTAAAAGTATTATTATCAACGGTACAACAGCTGAGAATCCAACATTAACTGCCGAAGAAAGAAAAACGCTATTAGAATGGGGAATTAAAAAAGTGAATGGACGCGTTCCTGTCATTGCTGGCACTGGAACGAATAACACTCAGGCTTCTATTGATGAGTCAATTAGAGCGAAAGAATTAGGTGCAGATGCAATTATGTTAATCACACCTTATTATAATAAAACGAGTCAACGTGGTTTAATTGCACATTTCACTAAAATTGCTAATGAAGTTGAACTTCCAGTTGTATTATATAATGTGCCTTCAAGAACGAACATGACAATAGAAATTGATACTGTTCTTAAATTAAGTGAAAATCCATATATAGTTGCACTTAAAGATGCGACAGGAGATTTGGAATATGCTAAATCGTTAAAAGAACAGTTACCTAGTGACTTTGCTTTATATAGTGGTAATGATGACAATATGTTTGATTATTACCGCTTAGGTGGCGAAGGTTTGATTTCAGTAGTTGCCAATGTCATTCCAAATGAAACTCAACAATTATATGATTATGTTTCAAATGATCAACTTGATAAAGCTACTACTTTAAATGAGGATATTGTAACTTTATTAAATCATTTAAGTGTTGATGTCAATCCAATTCCAATTAAGTTATTAACTTCGGAATTAGGCTTTGGAAATTATGAAGTAAGATTGCCACTTGTGACGTTAGATGAAGAAGAAAGAAAAGTTTTAAGCGAAGCATTTAATACTTTCAAAGATGGTGTAAAACAATGAAAATATTATTAATTGGTTATGGCGCAATGAATGAGCGCGTCGCAAGATTAGCAACAGAAAGAGATAATGAGATTGTAGGCGTTGTTGTCAAGGATCCATCCAAACAATACCCCTACCCTGCTTTCAATTCTATATCTAAAGCTCCAGAAGCGGATGTTGCGATTGATTTTTCGAATCCAGAATTATTATTACCTTTATTAGAAGAAGATTTTAAATTACCTTTAGTTATTGCAACAACTGGTGACAAGGAAAAAATAATTGAACAACTAAAAGTGAAATCGGCAAATATGCCAGTATTCTTTAGTGCTAATATGAGTTATGGTGTTCATATACTTAAAGAAATTATTCAATATGCAGTACCACTTTTAGAAGACTTCGATATTGAAATGATCGAAAAGCATCATAACAATAAAGTGGATGCACCAAGTGGAACACTTGTACAATTATATGATGCAATTAAAGAAAAAAGAGCGCAATCAGTGCCAGTTTATGATAGACATGAGTCATCGTCTAAACGAGATGCAGCAGAAATTGGTATTAGCTCTCAACGTGGTGGTACAATTGTTGGAGAGCATCAAGTATTGTTTGCAGGGCATGATGAGACAATAGAAATTACACATCGTGCTCAATCAAAAGATATCTTTGCAAATGGTGCTATTAATGTAGCTGAAGTACTAGTAAATAAAGAAAATGGATATTACACATACAATAACTTAAATGAGGAGAGAAATTAACATGGTTAAAGATTTTACAGCAGAAGAAATTATTCAATATATTAGTGAGGCGGAGAAAGTTACGCCATTAAAAGTTTATGTAAATGGTCAATTTGATAATGTTGAATTTCCAGAGTCATTTAAAGTATTCGGTTCAGAGTCATCAAAAACAATTTTTTGTGATGCTAAAGATTGGACTCGTTTCTATGAAGAAAACAAATCAGCATTTACTGATTTAGAAATTGAACATGATCGTCGTAACTCTGCAATTCCATTAAAAGATTTAACAAATACAAATGCACGTATAGAGCCAGGTGCTTTCATAAGAGAACATGCAGTTATTGAAGACGGCGCAGTGATTATGATGGGAGCAACAATAAATATTGGTGCAGTTGTTGGAGAAGGAACAATGATAGATATGAATGCTACTTTAGGTGGACGTGCTACAACAGGTAAAAATGTTCATGTTGGTGCAGGTTCAGTATTAGCTGGTGTAATAGAACCACCAAGTGCATCTCCTGTTATCATTGAAGATGATGTACTAATTGGTGCAAATGCTGTCATTCTTGAAGGTGTTAGAGTTGGTAAAGGTGCAATTGTAGCAGCTGGTGCTATTGTAACGAAAGATGTTCCTGAAGGTGCAGTCGTTGCTGGTACACCTGCTAAAGTAATTAAACAATCAGCAGATGTTCAAGATGGCAAAAAAGAAATTGTATCGGCATTACGTAATTTAAATCAATAAATTTATACACAATATAAAATGAATGCGCCAATCAAATTGATTGGCGTTTTCTATACATACTATAAAGGGACTGAGTTTAATGTCTGAATTAGAATTTGTTAAAAATACAAGAAGATACTTGCATCAACATCCTGAATTAAGTATGCAAGAATATGAAACAACGGCATATATTGAATCATTTTTAAATGAACTAGATATTCCATATGAACGCCCTATTTCAACAGGTGTTATAGGATATTTAAAGGGTAATTCAAATCAAACGATTGCTTATAGAGCAGATATAGATGCATTACCAATTCAAGAAGTGAATGAAATTTCTTATAAAAGTATAGTAGATAATGTAATGCATGCTTGTGGACATGATGGTCATACAACAGCATTAATGCTTTTTACAAAACGTTGTAAAGCACTATATGACAAAGGACAATTACCTCATAATGTTGTATTTATTTATCAACCTTCTGAAGAAACAGAAGCTGGTGCGAATCAATTGATTCAATCTAAAGTATTCGATAAATACAATATAGATAAAATATACGGCATACATATCATGCCTTTTGAAGATGTTGGAACTGTAGCGTTTAAAAATGACGAAATCACAGCTAGTGCTACTGAATATAGATTTTATTTAAATGGTCTATCTAGTCATGTGGCAAGTAAAGAAGAAGGCAAAGCAGCTTCAGAAGCAATGATGCATATATTATCGCAAGTTTCACAAATACAGCAATTTCATTTAAATGGTTTAAACCGTAATATCGTACATATTGGACAATTTAATGTGGGAGAAGCAATAAATACTGTTCCACAAAATGGTTATTTAGAAGGTACGATTAGAACATATGATACAAATGATCTTCAAATTGTTAAAGATCAAATGCATAAAATAGCAGAAAGCGTAGAATTATTATTTAGTGTAACTTGTTCTGTTAAATTTGCTGAAGGTTATCCACCTACTACAAATGATGTTACGCTTTATAAAAACGTAAAAGAAGCTCTAACTAAACTCAACCTAACACAACATGAATTAGAAAAACCATATTTGTTTGGTGAAGACTTTAGCTTTTATCGCAATATAGCACCAAGTTATTTTGTATTTTTTGGTACACGAAACATACAAAAAGATTATATATATGGACTTCATACAAATAAATTAAATTTTGATGAAGAAGTATTAATAAGTGTCGCTGATTATTATACAGCATTATTAACTCAAGGAGAGATCGATTAATGGTAGCACGTATAACATTTGAAGAACAAAATTTTATAAACAATGTGAAACACGTCATTCAAGATAATGACGTTATGGCAGTCGTTAAGAACGATGCTTATCATTTCGGTCTAGAATTTGCTGTAGAGTCATTTATGAAAGCAGGTATTCGTACTTTTAGTACTACTTCTTTATATGAAGCAGTAAGAATACGTAAAATAGATCCACATGTAAATATCTTTTTGATGAATCCGTCCATAGAATTTGAAAAATTGAAACAATATGATATAGCGATGACATTGCCCTCTTTAAAATTTTATCATGAACATTTAGAATCATTATCAGGCATTAAATTACATTTAGAATTTGAAAATTTATTACATCGTTCTGGATTAAAAGATCAATATGAAATGATACAAGTATTAGAACACAATGCAAGTCTCTCTAAAGATAATCAATCACTTATCGAAGGCATTTGGACGCATTTTGGTTATGCTGATGAATTTGATGGTAATGAATACGAAATAGAAAGAGACGCTTGGAAAAAATGTTTAATGCATGTTCTTAACGAAGGTTATACATTTGAATTTATTCATTCACAAAATAGTGCAAGCTTTGTTCGTGAAGATCGTTTACTAGATCAACATACACATGCCCGATTAGGGATTATTTTATATGGATCAAGACCGTATAGTACCTTACCTACTACAGTAACTAAACAAAATTTTTCTGTAACAGCAAATGTAATACAAGTTCGCCCTATTAAAAAAGGAGAAACATGTGGATATAGCTTTCAGTTTACTGCTGAAAAGGATTGTAACATTGCTGTAGTGGATATTGGATATGGGGATGGAATACTGAAGACAAGAGCTAAACATGATGCACTTATAAATCAAAAGCGCTATCCAATACGTGGTTTAATGATGAGTCATATGTTTGTTGAAGTAGATGAATCTGTACAAAGCGGCGATACAGTAACGATGTATAGTGATAAAATAAGAATAGATGAATTTACGTTTAAAGGTGTCGGTGCTAATTCTGAACAAATTAGTGCTTTGAATCATCATTCATTAATAAAGGAGATTATATCATGACAGTAAAATATAATGAACAAGGTGTTCTAACAATGGGTAATGTTTCATTAAAGACAATAGCTGCAAGCTTTGGTACCCCTACTATCGTATACGATGAAGAACAAATTAGAAATCAATGTAGAAGATTTCATGAAGCTTTTAAAGAAAGTGAATTGTCTTATAATATTTCTTATGCATCTAAAGCTTTTAGCAGTATACAGTTATTTAAATTAATGGATGAAGAACAA
This sequence comes from Mammaliicoccus fleurettii, assembly GCF_002018435.1. Taxonomy (NCBI): domain Bacteria; kingdom Bacillati; phylum Bacillota; class Bacilli; order Caryophanales; family Staphylococcaceae; genus Mammaliicoccus; species Mammaliicoccus fleurettii. The sequence goes on from NZ_MWJM01000015.1 coordinate 12,921, forward strand.
ATGGGCTTAGATGTTGTTTCTGAAGGCGAATTATATACAGCATTAGCGAGTGGCTTCAATCCGAGTAAAATACACTTCCATGGTAACAATAAAACAAATGAAGAAATCGAGTATGCTATTGAAAGTGGTGTTGAATACTTTGTAATAGATTCTTTAGATGAAATCGACCGTATTAATCGTGTTGCCTCTAAGCCAATTAAAGCTGTTTTAAGAGTTAATCCAGGTGTTGAAGCACATACACACGAATTTATTCAAACTGGCCAAGAAGATAGTAAATTTGGCTTGTCAATTAAACATGGTACTGCAATAGAAGGTGTGCGTGCTTTACAAGCATCTGAAAAAATAGATTTTAAAGGTATACATTTTCATATTGGATCACAAATATTTGAAGCAGATGGAACGATTAATACTATACAAATCGTGTTTGAATGGTTAAAGGCGAATGATATACAAATTGATATCTTGAATTTAGGTGGTGGCTTTAGTATTCAATATACAGAAGCGGATAAAAGTTATCCTATAGAAGAAGGTATTAAACTTATAACTGATGCTATCAAAGAAAATAGTAAGAAATATGAAATGGCTATACCAGAAATATCTATAGAACCAGGTCGTTCAATAGTTGGTGAAGCGGGAATTACGCTATATCAAGTTGGTACAATTAAAGAAATACCGAATGTGAATACTTATGTTTCAATTGATGGTGGCATGAGTGATCATATAAGAACAGCTTTGTATGATGCACAGTATGAAGCATTGCTTGTAAACAGAAATGATGAGGATACGCACGAAGTAACAATTGCTGGTAAATTGTGTGAATCTGGAGATTTAATCGGAAGAGACATGAAATTACCTAAATCGACGAAAATTGGTGATTATATAGCAGTACTTTCTACTGGAGCATATCACTACTCTATGAGTTCTAATTATAACCAAATGTTAAAACCATCTGTGCTTTTTGTTAAAGATGGTAAAGCAAGAGAAGTAATAAAAAGACAAACGTTGAAACAATTAATTTTGAATGACGAGAAATAAACTAAAATAGCTTGGATCATATATCTTAACTCAAAATAAATAAGCATATTACTCAACTGATCGTTTCAGTTTTACAGTGATATGCTTTTTTTATCTTACGATTTTGTAAAGTGCATGCTTGCCTAGGGTATGGCTCGAGCCTGTAGTCTCTCACGCATACTATTCCCTCAGGCGTCAGCACTTTACAAAATCGTTAACAATATCTATTTATATAAAATCTTTCGATTTTGTACGTGCATGCTTGCCTAGGGGTATGGCTCGAGCCTGTAGTCTCTCACACATACTATACCCTCAGGCGTCAGTAATTACAAAATCATTACCAATAAACATTTTTATTAAATCTTTCGATTTTGTACGTGCATGCTTGCCTAGGGTATGGCTCGAGCCTGTAGTCTCTCACGCATACTTTCCCCTCAGGCGTCAGCACTTTACAAAATCGTTAACAATATCAAGTTGTATACAAAAAAATAAAGCACTTTCGTATAATTTAATTAATTACAATAAAAATCAAATTAACGAGGTGCTTTATATATAAAAGTTATAACATGTCTCAAATAATACTGCCATTAAATATTATCTTAAAGCAGAAAGAAACCCTAACATTGTTAGGGTTTCTTTCTAGTCTTTCAAATTCATATATATTATAGTTTTACAACGTTTGCAGCTTGTGGGCCACGGTCGCCTTCAACTACTTCGAATTCTACTGCTTGACCTTCTTCTAAAGATTTGTAACCTTCTTGGTTAATTGCTGAGAAATGTACGAATACGTCATTTTCTCCTTCAATTTCGATGAAGCCAAATCCTTTTTCTGCGTTAAACCATTTTACTGTACCTTGTTTCATAATGTGAAACCTCCAAGACTAAAATTCAATATGCGATATTCGCATATTACAAAAAACACAATTAATATAAATATGTCATTTGCAATATGGAATAACGATATTGCTATTACTTATTATACGTCACTAAATATTCAAATGCAATACCATTTGAGATATTTTCAGATTTTATTAATTTGGTAAAGGTGTATAAATAGAATTGTCATTTAATACAAGTATACTATAAAAAATTTGTAAGTCTTCTTCACAGTCTTCACAATATGACAAATCACAATTATTATAAAATGCATGTATATTATGCTTGCCTACGAGTTCATTAGTAAATTTAATTTGGTATTTTTCAAGTAAGTTTTTATATTGCGTAATCATTTCATCATAATCAACACATTCTATTTCTTTAATAATATTATCTTTCCAATCGTCAAACAGCCACCATCCCTCATAATCTGCTCGGATTGTTACGATTTTATACATCTAAAAAACTCCCCTATTTAGAAAATTGCCCTAAAATAAATTTAAATCTTATTACCAATTAAATCAAGAAAATAGCTTGTGTGCATGTTTCTAATTATTAGTTTTTTTATACATAACCCTTTATAATAGATATATGAGGTGATAAAAATGAACGGAAAACATATTAAAGTATTTGGACGAGTACAAGGTGTTGGTTTTAGATTTTTTACAGCACAACTTGCTAAAAAGTATAAAATTGTTGGTAGCGTTGAAAATGTTAGCGACTATGTAGAGATATATGCTAGTGGCAATGATGATAACTTAGAACAATTTATAAATGGTGTTATTCAGGGAGCAGCACCAGCTTCAGTTGTTGAAAATTATACAATTGATGATACGACATTAGATGAGAAAACAAAGCACTTCAAAACGTTATAAATTAGGAAGATGACAATGAAATATAATTTATCATATGTATTAGGTGCACTACTAGCTGTACCTATATCATTTATCGCATTTTTATTTAGTATTTTTCAATTGGATTTAAATTTTATTATTGATATGACAGTATTTGCTGGTTCATATGTATTAAGCTTTTTACCTATTCAATGGTATAGCTCAAGAAAATATTTAAAAGAGATGGGCTTAACGCGACGTGAATTTCATTTTATAAGAAAACAATTAAACGATGCTCAACCAAAACTGAAGCGTCTTTATAAGAACTATATGCGTGTAAGATCATATAGCGAATTTAAGAATTTAAATGAAGTCGCTAAATTGGCGCGTACAATTTATAATGCAGTCAAACAATCGCCTGAAAAATTTTACACAGTTGAGAGTTTCTTCTATTCTCATTTAGACAATACGGTGAATTTAATTGAAAATTATACAATGCTACAACGCATGCCTAATAAGTCTAAAGAAGAAAAAGCTAAATTGAAACAAACGAAACTAACTATTGATGAAAACAAAAGAACTTTAGTAGCAGATTTGAAACAGCTAAACGAATCTAGCTATCATCAATTAGATATTGAAATGGAACTTGCTGATATAGCTAAAGATAGAAATAATTATACGCAAGCTATTCCTGAATCGACAAAAGAAAAAGTGAATTTAAGAAAAAAGGCAAAAAAATACGAATATGAAATGGAGCGTAACGATGACTGAAACAAATAAAAACCTATTTGACGACCTTATTGATGATCCATTTAAAGATTCATCAAATGAATTAACACCACAAAAAGCAGAAGTTTCAGAACAACAAGGACAATCTGATGTGACATCAACATATGAAAAATCGTTTTCTGATGAAGATCAGCGTAAAATTGACGAAATTGCTAAACAAATTAAACCATTAGATAATGATGGCTTGCTATTGTATGGACAGCAAGCTCAAAATAAATTATCACAGTTCTCTCATCAAATGTTGACTCAAGTGCAATCTAAAGATGTCGGTCCAATTGGTTCTTCATTAAGAAATTTAATGAACAAATTAAAAGAAGTAAATCCTGATGAATTACAGAAACAAAATAAATCTAGACTAAAAAGAATATTTAGAAGAGCTGAGCGTTCTGTAAATGAAATGTTCAGTAAATATCAATCAGTTGGTGCTCAAGTTGACCGTATATCAGTTGAATTACAAAAATCTCAAAATATGCTAATGAAAGATGTTGGATTGCTGGATCAACTATACGAAGAAAACAAAGCCTATTTCGATGCATTAAACATTTATATTGCAGCAGCTGAGAAAAAACGAGATGAATTAAAACGAAACGAACTAGTAGCGCTAGAGAATAAAGTTAAATCATCTAATAATCAAATGGATGTACAAGAATTAGCAGATTTACAGCAATATATAAATCGTCTTGAAAAAAGAATCTATGATTTACAACTATCACGACAAATTACGTTGCAATCAGCCCCACAAATTCGAATGATACAAAATATTAACCAGACATTGGCAGAAAAAATTCAAAGTTCTATTTTGACAAGTATTCCATTGTGGAAAAATCAAATGGCTATCGCTTTAACATTGTTAAGACAACAAGGTGCTTCTGAAGCACAAAAGAAAGTTACAGATACAACAAACGAATTACTCTTAAAAAATTCTGAAATGCTAAAACAAAATGCAATCAGAACGGCTGAAGAAAATGAACGTGGTATTGTAGATATTGAAACTTTGAAGACAACGCAAACGAATATAGTAGATACAATTCAAGAAACACTTCGTATACAAGAAGATGGTACAAGAAAACGTCAACAAGCAGAGCAAGAATTACAAACACTTGAAGAAGATTTAAAGACAAAACTTTTACAACTCAAAGATGAACAACATCAATTGAGAAATTCGTTTAAATCATAAAAAGGAACTTCGTTAACGAAGTTCCTTTTTTCTATAGATTACATAAATTGACTTAAGAAATACCCCATCATTGTGCCTATATAATTTCCAATGACATAACCTAGTGTACCTATAATTAATATTGGACCAACGAGACTATGCCAACCTTTTGAAATTGCTAAGGCAGCTGCTGTAGTAGGTCCTCCTGCATTAGCATTACTAGCTAGAATCATTTCTTCAATATTGAACTTAAACAATTTTCCGAATGAAAGTGTAATTGCTAAGTTGAATATTAAAATAATTGCTACGAATATAAATAATAATGGTGCAGTTTTTATGATAATTGGAATTGAAGCTGGCACCCCTATTACCACAAAGAAAATATATATTAAAAATGTACCAAGCTCATCTGAAGCATTTAAATTTTCAAAGAATTTACTAAAGACTGCTACTGCAATAAGTGTCAATGTTGTTAATAGTAAAAATTGATCTCCTATAATACTTACTAAAATCTCTAAAAAAGGATTACTTTTAGGTACAATTGCATTGATAATTTCTGAGATTTTAAAACTTATAGCAACTAAAACGAATGCAATTGCTAAAGAATAAGCAATATCTTTTAAACTAATTTCATTTCTTTTCCAATATGTTTCTGCATTATTTCCCTCTGTATCTTTATTATCAGTTCTCAATCTATTAAAATATTTTTTAACAAATTTTAGATTAGGTAAAGTAATGAGTACTATAAAATAAAATGCCATTACACTATTATCTGCTACGACTGTGGCGGAAACGAGCTCACCAGGCGTTTCAAATTTAGTGCTAAGTGCTGCGAAATTCACGCCGCCTCCTATGTAGCTACCTGTCATCATAGCACCTATTTTATCTAATTCTGGTATAAATTGATGCAATAATAAAAATGCGATTGTAACACCTACTACTGTTCCTACTGAACTAATTAAGAAAATAAATAACAAACGTCTACTTTCTTTCCATATTTTAAAGATGTTAGATCTAAATAACAGTAATGGTATTGCTAAAGGTATAACATAGTTCCAAACTTGATCGTAAACTGGAGATGCTATTGGGATGATATTAAGATTAGATAATAACATAGCACCAATTAACGCTATAATGGCACCAGTAATTTTAGATGCAAAGGCATATCTTTGTTCTAAGAAAATACTGAGTGCAGCAATACTAACTAATATAGCCCATAAAAGCCATGTTTCATCCTTATTGATGATTGCATTTAAATACATTAAATCAGCCCCTTTATTTTTACTTAAAATATTATGAATAGAGGCTGAGACAATTAATTTGTCTCAGCCTCGTATAATTTAGCTATATTCTATTGGTGCTTGGTTTTTCACTTTACCAATGATGAATCCAATAATAAATCCTACAATTGCAAATGGTATCCATTCCATTTGATATTGAGCTAAAGGTAATTTACTAATAAATCCAATTGTTGCCCACTCCATTTGATTAAATACTGATATAAATGAAATGATTGTAACGAATGCTACAGCCAATTGTTGTGCAATTGGTGGTGTTTTAACATATTTAGCTAATAAAATTAATAACACTGCAGTAATTGCAATTGGGTATAGCACAAGTAATACTGGTAAAGAACCTTTAATTACAGTTGTTAAACCTTGATTTGAAAGGATAAAACTAATTAAAGTAAAGATTGCTACAAACCATTTGTAAGAAATTTTAGGTAATAATTCATTAAAGAATTCACTTACAGAAACAATCAAGCCTGTAGCTGTTGTTAAACAAGCTAATGCTACGATTATACCGATTAAATATTTACCAAATTCACCAAATGCTAAATTTGCTGCAGATGTTAGTAAGTATGTTCCGATATTTTGACCGTTAGCATTCAGTTCTTTAATCGTTTCAGCTGAAACATTCATATGATTTCCGATCCAGCCTAATGAAATATAAATGAAACCTAAAGCTATTGCAGCAATAATTCCTGCAAAAATAGTTTGTTTAAATAATCCAGTTTCTTTTGTTACACCTTTACTCTTAATTGCAGTAATAACAATCATAGAGAAAGCAATGGCAGCAATTGCATCCATTGTTAAGTAACCTTCTACAAAACCTTTACCAAAGCTAGTTCCACTACTACTATATACAGCAGGATCTCCTGATACAGTAGATTCACCACTTAAAGTAATGAATGCTTTAACAATCAAAGCTGTGATTGATATTAGCAGTAAAGGAGTTAAAATTGACCCAACTTTATCTACCATTTTACTTGAGTTAAAACTTAAGTAAAATACAATAATAAAGTAAATGAGTGTGAAAATAAATAAAGACATTGAACTCGTTGTTTCAAATATCGGAGTTATTCCCATCTCAAATGATGTTGCTGCCGTACGTGGTATAGCAAATAGCGGTCCAATTGTTAAAGAAATAGCAACTAATAACACAACTGCAAATACAGGATGTATCTTCCCTAATGATACTCTGTACCCTTTCTCTTCAATTGATCCTGTGATTACACCAATTAAAGGCAAACCTATTCCCGTTATAACAAACCCAAATATTGCTGGCCAAAAGAAATTGCCGCTCGATAATCCTAGTGCAGGTGGAAAAATTAAATTCCCTGCCCCAAAGAAAATCGCAAATAACATAAATCCTACTACAAAAATATTCTTATTCATATATTTTACTCCTTTTACGTCTTACAATAATCTATATTTTATCATTGGAGAAAGTTTTCGTCCATATGAAATTTCTGAAAATTAAAAAAAGAATGTAAATATTTTCAAATTCATTTATATAGATTGTAACAATAATTTTTTCAGTAACGGAGCCAGTTGATATGGTAAATTCTCAACACCTTCTATAAATAGGCTTTGCTTACCATAAATATTATGAACAGTCCGTTTGATACTTTCATCAATTACATCTTGATTAAGAAAAACATTGAACACGTAAATCCCTTGTTTGTCAGCTTCAATGACTGCTTCATGTGTATCAATAATACCATCTTCTGCATAATCAAAGGCTGACGGTTCTCCATCAGAGAACACGATCAAGAATTTTTGTGCCTCAGATCTTTGTAGTAAATGTTGTGTAGCAACTCTTAACGCTACGCCATCACGATTATCATCTTGAGGTTCGAGTGTCATAATTCTAGCGTCATTTTGTTTTAGTGTAGATTCGTTATATAAAATTAATTCTTCTATCGTATTAGGTTGATTTTGCTTATCAGAATCAAACGCATCTTCACTGAAACCAAGTATTTCATGTTTTATATCAAGATTTTTAAGCGTTTCATGAAATAACACAACACCCTTTTTAGTTTCTTCCATTTTGTCATGCATACTTGCTGAAGCATCGACTAATAACGTAAATGTAGCATCTAGTTTTCTACTAAAAGCATCTTTTTTAAAGAATAATTTATACTGATCATCAATAAACCAGTTTAATAAGTTCTTTTGTAGTCTACCTTTAGTCAAGTTTTCTCTTAAATCACTATATTGATGATTCATAGATTTTTGAATTATGCTCGTTAAGTCTTTAATTTCAAACTGTACACTATCAACTGCTTCTTTATAAGCAACAACATCAGATGGTGTGATTTCAGGTTTATTAAAGGATAATGAAACATTTTGGTTTACACCTTTTAAATTATAATGATTGTTTAGTCCCTGTGCTCCGCCTTCTTCATCGTCAATCGTATCATTTGATCCTTTGCCCTTTTTCTCCATCATATCTGTCATATCATCAGATGCATCACCTTCACGTTCGTTATCAGAAAGTACATCGCTATTTTCACCTTCATGTAATTCCATTTCTAAATATGAATCACTATCAGCTTTACTATCTGCCGTTTTTGTTTTAGCTTCTTCTGTCGTAATTTCGTCTTGGTCGTGCTCTTTTTCATTACTTTGATCAGTTTGAGCAGCATCTTGTCTACTTAAATCTTCAAGTGACCACTCTTCTTCATAACTTTTGTATATTCGTTCTGGGATATGATAGTACTGATTTAACATATCTTCTTTTAATAAATAATCAACAAGTATCATAATGCTAACAGCTAAATCATAACTATCTTCAGACGTATTTAAATTAAAAATTTGAGTTAATCTATTAAAAACTTGCACAAGAGCATCATCAAAATTTTCGTGTATAGCAATATTATTTATAAAATTTTCGTTCAAAATAGCATGTTCTATAGCTAAAAATAGTAAATCAGTATAAGTTGTTTTTGTTTGATATACATGGATTTGACTATTATTTTGTTTAACTTTTACTGCTAATCTATGTTTAAATATATTTTTTGTTACAGGTCTTTTTTGCATGATAATATTAGACAATCTATATTCTTCAATGAGCATAAACAACTGCTTAAAAAAGTTCATATGATCGAATGATTCATCTAATACTTCCTTATAAATTGAAGGATCTATGTGTTTAAAGCCAATCGTATCTAGCATGATATCAGATTTTAGTCCTGCTCTTGTTACATTTTCAGGACGATGTAACCAAGTGAAACTGACATTACATGTATTTTGTATTGGATCGTAATGCTGGAACTTTTGAAACGATACTTTAACATTAGGATCTTCAAGTAATAATTTTGCTAGATCTGTTAACATCATAATTTGCTGTGCATCGATTTGTTCATCATTAAATAATATAAAACGATCACTCATGATATTCTCCTTACTCGAAAATTAATTCAATGGCATTTTGTATAGCTTGTTGTTCTCTTTCATCGTCTATTTTATCGATAATTGCGCGTTTTATTGCACGTCTAACTGGTATAACAGTAGTTAAATCTGCAAGGTCGATTAGTGCTCTTATACTTGCTGATTCTTCAGAAATTTGACCTTGACTAGACATAATGCGTAAATCTTTATTAAATTGAATAATGGAATCAATTATTTCATCATCCTTTAATTTACTCTGTTCTTTTATAATCATTTTTAAAGTTTCGCCATCAATATAATCTATATCTAAGACAACGAATCTATTTTTTAATGCTTCGTTCATCGGTAGCGTACCAATATAGCCAACATTGATTGCTGCGACTACAGAAAATCCTTCTTTAGCTTGGACAACTTCACCAGTAAATGGGTTTGTTAAAGCTCTTCTAAAGTCTAATACACCATTCAAAATTGGTAATGTTTCAGGTTTTGCCATGTTTATTTCATCTATATATAAAATGTCACCATTTTTCATAGCTTTAATAACTGGGCCATCTATAAAGACAATTTCTTGATGACCGTGTTCATTTGTTTCGATAGTTTTAAAACCTAACAAACTTTCAGCGTCTAAATCTACTGAACAGTTTACAGAATGCATAGGTTTATTTAAATCTCTTGCAAGTGTTTCGGCTAATTTTGTCTTTCCTGATCCAGTTGGTCCTTTTAGAAGGATATTTTTATTAAGTTGAATCATTGATAATGCATCATTGTATATTGTTTCATCGTTATTTAAATATTTATTAAAATTTGTCATAATGTTCTCCTTTAATCTACTATAAGTAAACCTAAAAAGAGAAAAGTTCTATAATTACTATAGAGCTTTTCTCTAGTTTAATATTTTAAAAATTATACTTCTTTAAAGTATGTTTTATAATAACCACCAACATGACCAGAATTATCAATAATTTGATAATACTCTTCTGTTTCATTTACTACGTCGTATGTTTTTCCTGTAGTTAACATATCAGAAACTTTGAACTTTTCTGCATCAGTATGTGTAACTTCTACTCTCTTTATAACGTGATTATCTTTCCAAGTTTCATGTAACATATTTTAAACGCTCCTTTAATTCACTGTATCAAATGTAATTGTAATAATAATACCTGTTAAATCTCGTACAAATAATGAAATTAAACCTGCTTCATGTTGAATGATGTGATGTTCAATTTCGATTTCTTTAACGTGATTCACTATTTTTTCAAAATGATCTATATCATCTATAGAGACTGCAACTCTTTCAATAGGTGGATTTAAAGATTCAATAGCATTTGGATAATCTATTAAATGTAGTTCCCCACCATTTCCACCTGCACCTACTTTAAAGACTAAAGCTGACTCATCATCTATTGTCTTGTATTCTGCAAATAATTGCAACTCAAAAATATTTTTTAAAAGTGAGCCAGTAGCTTGTGTTTCAGGTGATTTAATCATAACTGGACCAATCCCTTGAATTTGATGAATTGGACTTATAGGACCATCATCGTATGCAGTACCAAGTGGTACACCCGCATTTAGTTCGTCTGAGATAATATGAAAAGCATGTCCATTATTATCATAAAACTTAAATAAGTGTTTACCATTGAGTTGTTGAACAGATTCATAATTAACTTCATGTTTATCAAACTGTTGCTTATATTCGTACAAAGCTAAATCAGTCGGCACTCGTAAAGCGATACTGTGAAAATGAGTATCTATTTTTTCTTGGTCACCTTGGTATTGCTTAAAAATAAGTCTTGTACCTGGTGCAAGATTTGCATCTCCAACATGTAAAATATTTGTTTCATTGTTGATTAAAGTATTAAGCCCTAAAATATTTTTATAGAATGATTCTGTTTCGTTTAAATTATAAGTCGATAAAGTCACACTTCTAAGTCCATTCATGAATATCTCTCTCCCATTTATGAAGTCTAGTAAATTATACCAAATATATTGAAACAATGACAAATCAATCAAATTATAATTACGATACAATTTGTAAATTCTGATTGAGCCGAGTAATTAATGACTTACCAATCTTATACATCGGACGACACTTTAGAATTGTACTTATACTTTTTATTTGATAATTATAACGATTTTGTAAGTGCGGACGCCTGAGGGAATAGTATGCGTGAGAGACTACAGGCTCGAACCATACCCTCTGGCAAATGCACGTACAAAATCATAATATTTTATAAAAAATAAGCATATCACTGTAAACTTTAAAAATCAGTTAAGTGATATGCTTATTTGTTTTGAGTTAGGGTTTATGCCCCAACCTTATCTATAATTAACTTTCTAATAATAAATCTTCTGGATTTTCGATTAAGTCTTTGATTGTTTTTAGGAAACCAACTGCTTGTTTACCATCGATAATTCTATGGTCATAACTTAAAGCGATATACATCATTGGTCTATTTTCCATGCGTTCTTTATCGATAGCAACTGGTCTTGTTACGATTGAATGCATGCCAAGAATTGCAGCTTGAGTACCATTGATGATTGGTGTAGACATTAATGAACCAAATACTCCACCATTTGTAATAGTAAATGATCCGCCCATCATATCATCTAATCCTAATTTTTTGTCTTTAGCTTTAACTGCTAAGTCTACAATGTCTTGCTCGATTTCTGCGAAGTTTTTCTTGTCACAATTTTTTACGATTGGAACAACTAATCCTTCTTCAGTAGAAACAGCAACACCAATATCATAGAATTGTTTTAAGATTAAATCAGTACCATCAATTTCAGCATTTACATCTGGATATTTTTTCAATGCAGCTACTGATGCTTTAGTGAAGAATGACATAAAGCCTAAACGAGTACCATTATGATCTTCTTGGAATTTTTCTTTTTTACGTTTACGTAATTCCATAACGTTAGTCATATCTACTTCATTAAATGTTGTTAACATAGCTGTATTATTAGATACTTCTAATAACTTTTTAGCAATTGTTTGACGTCTACGTGATAATTTTTCACGGACAACTGGTTTAGAAGGATTGTCATTTGATTTAGCTTGTGCAGGTTGACTTTTCTCAGCTTGTTTAGGTTGAGCAGGTTTTGATGCGTTTTCAACATCTTCTGGTCTAATTACATCTCCAGCTTGTGTTTTAACTTTACTTAAATCAATACCTTTTTCACGTGCTAATTTACGTGCTGAAGGAGTTGCTTGAACTCTATCATTTGATGAAGCAGTTTCTTCTTCTTTAACTTCTTGTTTGTTAGATGGTGCTACTGTTTTAGCAGCATCTTCTTTAGGTGATTCTTCCTGTTTTTCAGTTTCTTTAGAATCATTAGATGCAGGTTGTGCTTCGCCATCTGAAACGACTGCAATTACAGATCCAACTTCAACAGTTTCGCCTTCTTCAGCTTTTATTTCAGAAAGTACTCCTGCAACTTCTGAAATGACTTCTACGTTTACTTTGTCAGTTTCAAGTTCAACAATGTTTTCACCTTTTTCAACTTGGTCACCAACTGATTTAAGCCACTCTGCAATTGTTCCTTCTGTAATTGATTCTGCTAATTCTGGTACTTTTACCTCTGACATTATTCTTTTCCCCCTAATTATGTTTTAAAGCTTCTTCGATTACTTTGCTTTGTAGAATTTTATAAATTTCGCCATCGCCTTCTGCAGTTGAAGAACGAACTTTACGTCCATGATATTCAAGTTCTACTTTACGATTTTCTAGAATACTTTGTAGTTTTAAGCTTACAAATGACCAAGCGCCTTGGTTCTTCGCTTCTTCTTGAACCCATCTTACAGTTTCTAGATTTCTAAATTCTGATAGAACATTTGTTATCTCTTCTTTCGGGAAAGGATAAAGTTGTTCTAAAGCAATTAAACAAAGTTCATCGTTAGGATTTTTTTGCAATTCTGTTTTTAAGTCAATAAACATTTTACCTGATGAGATTATAACTTTTTTAACTTTAGTTTTTTTGAAAGGTTCTACTAAAATAGGCTCAAATTGTCCTTTAGTAAATTCTTCAATTGGTCTTGAAACAATTTTATTACGTAACAAGCTCTTAGGTGACATTAAAACTAATGGTCTCATTTTGTCAGTATTTAAATATTTAGCGTGTCTTCTTAATAAATGATAATAGTTTGAAGCACTCGTTAAGTTAGCAATTGTCATGTTGTTCTCACCAGCTAGTTGTAAGAATCTTTCTAATCTTGCTGATGAGTGCTCAGGTCCTTGTCCTTCATTACTATGTGGCAAGAATAGCGCTAAACCACTCTTCTCACCCCACTTAGCATTACTATTAGCCATAAAGTTATCGAAAATCATTTGTGCCATATTTGCAAAGTCTCCGTATTGAGCTTCCCAAATATTAAATGATTGTGGATGATCTACGTTATAACCATATTCGAAACCTACGACTGCTGCTTCTGATAATGGAGAGTTATGGATATCAAATGATGCTTGACCGTTTGGCACGTGATGAAGTGGTATAAATAATTTTCCGTCATTTTCATCATGTAACACTGCATGTCTTTGAGCAAATGTACCACGTTCAGAGTCTTGACCCGTTAAACGAATTGGTGTTCCATTTTGTAAAATTGTTGCAAACGCTAATTGTTCAGCATGTGCCCAATCTACTAAGCCATCTTTTTCGAAAGGTTCACGGCGTCTATCTAATACTTTATTTAATTTTTTGAACACTGTGAAATCTTCTGGATAATCAAACATAGCTTCATTGATAGCTTTTAATTCTTCAAAAGTAGCATTTTGAAGCTTATAGTCTTGACCTTCACTAATTTTGTCAGGTAAAGTCATTTCCGGATTATCCATTTGTGCATCTTTATCTATTTTATCGTGTGCAGTTCTTAGTCTCTTAGAAACATCATCAAATATTTGATTCATTTCATCTTCAGAAATGATACCATCTTCGACAAGTTTTCTTCCATATAACAACTCAATAGAAGGATGTTCTTTAATTGCTTTATACATCATTGGATTCGTGATGGATGGTTCATCCATTTCATTATGGCCATATCTTCTGTATCCAACTAAGTCGATTACAAAATCTTTGTTGAATTTTTCTCTGAAGTCCATAGCCATTTCAATAGCTTTAACAGTTGCTTCAACATCATCAGCATTTACATGGATAATCGGTAAATCATAACCTTTAGCCACATCAGTAGAATAAGTAGTTGAACGACCATCAGTTGCTTCAGTCGTAAAACCAATTCTATTATTAGTGATAATGTGTAATGAACCACCTGTTGTATATCCATCTAAATTACTTAAGTTCATTGATTCGAAATTAATACCTTGACCAGGGAAAGCAGCATCACCATGTATTAATACAGCTAGTGATTTATTTACATCTTGACTAGGTCTACCAGCATCGATTGTAGTATCTTGGTTTGCTCTAGCTTTACCAAGTACAACTGGAGAAACGATTTCAAGATGACTTGGGTTGTTTGCTAACGTAATAGATTGTTCTATTCCATACTTGCTTGTTGTTTTAGTACCACCAAGGTGATACTTAACATCCCCAGTCCAACCAGCAGTAATTTCTAATGAACCATCTTTAGGTAAGAAGATTAAAGGATTTTTATGCATAAATTCAGAAATCATCATTTCATATGGTTTCTCTAACACATGTGTTAGTACATTTAATCTACCTCTATGAGCCATACCAATTTGGATATTTGGTATGTTTGCAGCATTTGTACGTTTTAAAACACGTTGTAACATAGGTACTAATGTGTCCACGCCTTCAATAGAAAAGCGTTTTGCACCTACGAAATTTTTATGGATATATTTTTCAAAGCCTTCTACTTCGGCTAAGCTTTTTAATAATTCAAGTTTTTCTTCTTTAGTAATTTCAATAGTTTTAGTTGATTCTATATATCTTTTTAGCCATACACGTTCTTCATTATTATTGATATGTGTATATTCAAAAGCTATAGGACCTTGGTAACATGAAGTCATATATTCAATTGCTTCATATGCATTATTAAATTCACCATCAAAATGATCTGATACGATTACAGATGGAAGTTTTTCAAGCGTTTCTTTTGATAGTCCAAAGTCTTGATGTGTTAATTTAGGTACGTTTTTTCTTTCTGGACGGTATACTGGATAAATATCGGCAGTTAAATGTCCATACTGTCTGATATTATCAATTAAACGCATTACACGTTTCACACTTGAGTTGTCCACCCCAGTACTTGATTGTAGGCCAGCGCCTGTGTTGTTACTAGTTAATTCATCGAATAACACTTGCAAGTCTTCTGGTACTGACTCTGGATCATTAACGTAATTATCATACATTTCTAACATTAACCCTAAGTTAGTTCCAAATCTTACAGGTGCTTCGACATGATTATCATTCTTCATGTTCCACCCTCCAAGAAAATTATAAACCGTTTACATTTCCATTTTAGCACTTAACAGTATTGAGTTAAAGGCTAATTTGACATTAAACACACTTATTTATTTATAAAAGATTCTTTAAATACAACTGAGATTTTAGTGTATTCATTTACGACACTATCTACTTTCACAGTACCATCATAAAAATTGACTAATTTCTTAGCAATTGATAGTCCTAAGCCATTCCCACCTTCTTTTCGTGAACGTGATTTATCAACTCGATAAAACCGATCAAATATAAAATCTAGGTCCTTTTTAGGTATACCCATTCCGTGGTCAATTATATCAATTGTGATATTTCTATTTTTAAGATTTGTGTTAATCTCGATGTTTTTATTTTTTGTGTCATATTTCATAGCGTTATCTATAAATATCAATAACATCTGTTCAAAATGAAATCGATTAATATTCATCCTAATTGCTTTGAAATTTGACTCAAAGTTAAATGTATAGTCTGGATGTAATGTTTTTAATGATTTAATTCTTGAGCGAATTTCATAATTTATATCTACAATATCTATTTCATCACCCGTACTAGAACGGGCATCTTTTGATAATAAAAGTAATTCTTCTACTAGTTTTGTAATACGCGTCATTTCTTCAATCGAAATATCTAAAGACTCTTCTAATACTTCAGGATTATTCTTACCCCATCTTTGAATAAGATTTAAATGTCCTTGAATAATTTGAAGTGGTGTTCTCAATTCATGAGATGCATCTTCAACAAATTGCTTTTGCTGATTAAAAGAAACTTCAAGTTGTTCCATCATATTGTTAAAAGTATGAATCATATCATCAGTTTCTTCGTAGTTAGTTGGAACTTCTAGTTTTTCTT
Source organism: Mammaliicoccus fleurettii (assembly GCF_002018435.1). NCBI lineage: Bacteria > Bacillati > Bacillota > Bacilli > Caryophanales > Staphylococcaceae > Mammaliicoccus > Mammaliicoccus fleurettii. The sequence continues at coordinate 29,522 of NZ_MWJM01000015.1, forward strand.
GGAAGCCATCACGACGTATTTGCTTCATTTTATCGGATAAAATCGTGATTGGTTTAGTGATTTGTGTCGAGAATATATAACTAATAATCGCAATTAACAATAAAGCAATAAACCCAAATATTGTAGCCAAAATAATCATGAATTTAATAATAGCATTGTAATTATCGAGTGGATGAATTATAGCTTCATAGCCACTGAAATAGCTTGTGTTTACTGGCGTATAAATGACAATATAAGATCTATTATCTTTGCTCGTTTCATAAAGTTTATGGTGGCTTACTTTTTCGAATTTCGGTGTATAGTCTAAATTGTTATTATGTGTTTCTTCGAAAATAGGTTTGCCAAATTTATCATAAAGTACTATTTTTTGATTATCAGTAATTGTAGCGTTTATATCATTTGAAGTTATTTGACCTAATGTTTTAGTCTTCAATAAATTAACTGTGTCATATGCACTTCTTGTAGCTACACTAGTTTCTTGATCTTTTAAATATAAGCTTATGAAATAAATAATGAACATACTAAATAAAGCGAATATTATAAAGGTTATTGTCGTGGTGAGCATCATCCATTTTGTTTTTAATGATTGCTGTTTCATGATCTAATCACATATCCCACTCCTCTAACCGTTTCGATGATGTTTTCTTTTTTGTACGGTTTAAGTTTATTTCGTAAATAACGAATATACACATCCACGACATTCGTTTCAACTTCAGATTCATAACCCCAAACGTGATTTAATATTTGTTCTCTCTGTAGAACGAAATTTTGATTTTGAGCAAGTAATAATAATAATTCGTATTCAGTTTTTGTTAAATCCACATTTTCACCTTGAATTGAAACTGAAAATGCATTTTTATCAATAGTTAAATCATTTACTGTTATTGTGTGACTCACATTTTCTGTAGTTACATTTCTTCTAATAATCACACGAATTCTTGCTAATAATTCTTCTATATCAAAAGGTTTAACAATATAGTCATCCGCTCCATAATCAAGCCCGATAACTTTATCGTAAGTGTCACCTTTTGCCGTAATCATAATAATAGGTGTTTCTTTTTCACGACGAACACGTCTGCATACTTCTAATCCATTCATTTTTGGCAACATGAGATCAAGAAGAATACAATTATAATCTTCAGATAAAGCTTGCTTAAGACCACTTTCTCCATCATTACATATTTCTACTTCATAATCTTCATGCTTAAGTTCTAATTCGATAAATCTAGCTAAATTTTGTTCATCTTCTATGATGAGTATTTTTTTCATAACTGCACCTCGTAATAATTTATAAAAATTTTTCTATTTAATTGACAATAATTCTCAATTGGGTATAATAGTAATTGAAAATGATTATCAATCAACTAAAAGAGTTCCCCCTCTATTTAGAAGTTAACATTTTCATGTTTAATAAGTTCATTATATATGAGCAGAACTATTTTATCATTTAAAATAGTATAAATTTTAAATAACTAATTGACATTCATTCTCATTTAGTTATAATAGTAATTGAAAATGATTATCAATCAACTAAAAGAGTTCCCCCTCTAAGTATGGATTGAACATTTTCTATAACCCCCTTTTATGCCCATAAAAGTAAAACACCCAAGTGATTCTGTCCAAATCACTTGGGTGTTTTTTTCTTATGTGGTTCAATCTTCAAGACTATTTTATAACTTAGTTCTTAACATGCTTTGAGTTAATAGAATACAAATAACGCCACCAATTATACCTGCAATGATGTCAGTTGGATAATGTACGCCTAAATATACACGAGATGAAGAGATCATTGCTATACATACGAGGCACAATCCTATTAAATATGGTTTCATTGTTTTGTTGGATATTCTATATAGAACATAAATCAATGATCCAAAAAAGGCGGTAGATCCCATGGCATGTCCGCTCGGAAAGCTAAATCCAGAAATATCTATAAGTCTCAATAAAGTTGGTCTTTCTCTATCGAATATATTTTTAAGAAGTGGATTTAAAGTACCTGATAATATCATTGTAATTGCAAAAAATAATGTCTCTATGTTATATTTTTTTAATTTCAAGTAGCAAATTACTATCAAGGATAGAGCTATCATTGCCCAAACTTCCCCTAATTTTGTAAAACCAAGCATAATAGAAGTTGTGATAAAACTTTCTGTTGAATATATAAAATTATAAACTTCATTATCAATCCACTTACCTAGTCTTGATTCATGAAAGAAAGCTATAACACCAAAAATCAAACTGAAAATAAGTATTAATAATGTACGATTAGCTTGGCTCATTCGATATCCCCCTTACTTTAAGTCTTCTTCTATTTTATTAAATAATGTTTCTTTAGTATAACTTTCTTTGAAATGAGACATTTTGTCAATAATGTCATCTCTTTCGTTTTCTAATTTGTCTAATTGCCTTACTAAATTTGATTGATTAACATCTTTTTCTTGTAATACTTTAGCATAGCCTTTTTTCTCAAAAATCTTAGCGTTATCAATTTGGTCACCTCGAGATTGATCTAATCCAAGGGGTATTAATAACATTGGTAATTTTAAGGTTGCGAATTCATAAATTGCATTTGCTCCTGCTCTACTAATAACAGTATCTGTAATAGCATAAAAGTGCATCAGTTCATTGGAAACAAATTCATATTGAACATAATTTTCATTATTGATTGTTTCATCAAGATGACCTTTACCTGTTAAATGTATAATTTGATATTTTTTAGTTAAATATTCAAGATTTTCTCTAATTGCTTTATTAAGTGCTTTTGAACCTAAACTACCACCCATAATTAAGAGAACGGGAAGTTTCGAATCAAATCCTGTTAATTTATAGCCTTCTTCTGTAGAGCCATCTCTTAAATCTTCTCTAATAATGGCACCGATATAATCAGATTTATCAGAAGGGACATATTTTAATGTTTCTTCAAATGTTGTATACATTCTTGTTGCAAATTTCATAGCAATTTTATTAGCTAAGCCTGGTGTAACATCAGATTCATGAATAATTGTTGGTATTTTCAATGATTTTGCAGCCATAATGACTGGTACACTTACGAAACCACCTTTTGAAAAAACGAGATCAGGTTTTTCTTTTTTTAAAACCTTTCGAGCATCTAATACACCTTTCATAACTTTAAAAACATCTTTTAAATTTTCAAAAGATAAATATCTTCGAAGTTTACCGCTTGATATAGCAATATATTTAGTGTCTTTTGCAGAATTCGCAATCATTTCTCTTTCTATACCATTTTTTGAACCTATATAGATCGTTTCAATGTTACGTTTTTTTGCTTCAGGTATAAGTGCTAAGTTTACAGCTACATGTCCAATCGTACCGCCACCGGTAAAAGCTATTTTCTTCATTATTTATTTCTCCTCATTTTCTATCAATTTGTAATAAGCATAAAATGGTGCATTTTTATCAAATGGAAATTCATCTGTTTCATATTCACCCATTTTTATAAAATCAAATTTATGAAACAATTTTTGTGCTCTTTTATTTAGTGAAAAAGTGTCTGTTAACAAGATTGATAGCTCATTTTGTGAAGCATAATCAAGAGCGAATTGCATCATTATTTGTGCAATTCCTTTATACTCAGGATTCGTTGCCATTCTGTGTATAACAAGTGCATTTTCAGTACTTACTGGCCAATCAAATTGTTGATACCATTCTGCTTGTACTTGATTAATGCAAATGTAACCTACTATTTCATCATTCACTTCATGTAAATAAAGATACCCTTTATCAATATCGTCATAGAAATCTTTTTCTATAGGATATCGATGATCCCATTGTGGATTTTGATCAGCTAACATAATAGATTTAGCCATCTCTGTAAGTTTATTTATGTGAAGTATATCTGCTCGTGTTGCTGTTCTCATTTTTACTTACCTCCATCTACTTATGAATGTATTGAATAGCTTCATCTAATTGTTTATCTTCACTACGTATTTTTTTACGTAATAATTCTATGAATTTCTTAGTAGTGTCGTCTGTAAAGATACCATTTGATTCTAATTTATGATCATTTTGGAATGCTTTTACGTTACTTTCTAGTTCATTATCGAATTTTCCATTTTCATTGCTAATATTATACCCTAATGCTTCCAAACCAATCTTAATTGATTTAATCTCTTTTGAATTATCACCTTTTTGATAAGTTTTACTTGGATCGATGATTTCTATCTCTTCATATTTTGGTGCAGAGATTTTTTTATCAGGTTTAATCCCTTTTTTATGGATATATGATTTATTAGGTGTTAACCATCTCATGTTCGTATATTTAAGTATACTTGAATCGTTAAATTCCTTATGGACTTGTCCAATCCCTTTACCAAAAGTTGTAGTGCCTAGGACATCTGCAATTTTGTAATCTTGTAAAGCTCCTGCGAATATTTCTGCAGCGCTTGCGGATCCTTTATTAACTAATACAGAGTAATCCATATCGTCAATTCCTGACATTTTTTTATTTTCAGTTTCCACTGCTTGAGGTTTGTCACCTTTAGTTTCTAAATAAATAACTGGTTTCCCTTTATCTACAAATAAATTAACACTTGTAACAACTTCATCTAATAACCCGCCTGGATTATTTCTTAAATCTAGTACAACGTGTTTTACGTTATCTTTTTTAGCTTGTTTTAGGGCTGATTTTAATTCTTTAGTTGTTTTATTTTGGAACTTAGAAATGGCAATTACGCCAGTATCTTTCTTTTTAGTATAGTCAACACTAGTAACATGAATTTTATCTCGTTTAATATCTACATCAAAAGGTTCTTTTCCTTCTCTTTTAATTGTTAATGTGACAGTTGAGTCTTTTTTACCACGTACTTTTTCAACAATTTCATTTAATGACTTATTTTTGATAGATTTATGGTCAACTTTTGTTACGATATCTAGTGGTTGTATACCTGCTTTTTCTGCAGGTGAACCTTTCATTGGACTTGTAATTCTTACAAAACCTTTATGTACTTCCATTTCTGCTCCTATACCAACAAAATCACCTGAGATTTCTTCGTTGTAAGATGTCGTTTCTTTAGCAGATATGTATTCACTATAAGGATCATCAAGCGATTTAATCATACCATCGATGGCACCTTGTGTTAATTTATCATCATCAATGTCTTTATAATAGTCTTCATCGATTTGTTCATATGCTTCTTCAATTTTATTAAGACTTTTTTGTTTGTCATTACCAAAATTTAATCCGAATTTATAAGAGGCGAATGTCACTACAGATGTTAATAGTACAGTAACAAATAATATAATTAGTAATTTATATAGTGGCATTGTAATTTCTTGCTTTTGCTTATTTTTAAATGGTTTCATTTACTCACAACTTTCTTGTCAAATATAATTTATTTTAACAGTTAATTCATACAAAGAAAAACACTTTGGTGCACTCGACACCAAAGTGTTAAACATTTAAAATTTCAACCATTCTTCATATGAATCAAATAAATCATCGAAAACACTCATTGGCTGAGTAAACATAGCTTCTGTTTCTAAATAGTCAGAAAGTGTATGATAATCATTTGTAAACTTTGGGAATGATAAATCTTGGAAAATTAAATCAGCTAATTTTCCGATTTCACTATTTTCATTACGTTTCGTTAGAGCATATTGATAGAATGAATATTGTTTCATTTATTTCATTTTCACATCAATAGCTTTAGTTTCACCTTTAACTAAACTTTCTAATGATTCAATGTTAATATTTTCTGCATCATCAGTATTTGTAATGATAACAGGACTAATAACAGATTTAACTTTAGCTTCAATCGTTTCGATGTCAAATTTCAACAATTCATCACCTTTACTTACTACGTCGCCAGTGTTTACAAGTGCTTCGAAGCCTTCTCCACCTAATTGTACAGTTTCTAGACCAACGTGTATGAGAACTTCTAAACCATTAGAAGCTTTAATACCTACTGCATGATTTGAAGGTTTAAATACATTAACAATTTCGCCGTCGAAAGGTGCTACTACAACACCTTCTGAAGGTTTAATACCAAAACCTTCACCCATCATTTTTTGAGCAAAAACAGGATCTGGAATGTCTTCAATAGCTACATATTCTCCTGTGATTGGTGCATATACTTCAACATTTGTATCTTTAGATTTGTTACCGCCAAATAATTTTTTAAACATAAGTATCTTCTCCTCTAGTTATTAAAATGATTTACTAATTCTCCATACCCTAATTCTTCTAACTTATCGTATGGTATAAATTGCACAGCAGCTGAATTAATACAATATCTCAAACCACCTGTTTCTTTTGGACCATCATTAAAGACATGCCCTAAATGGCTATCAGAATCTTCAGAGCGTACTTCAGTTCTTATCATACCATGAGTTTTATCTACAAGTTCTATAACTTCTTGATCATCTAATGCTTTTGAGAAACTTGGCCAACCGCAATCAGATTCAAATTTCTCTTCTGAAGTAAATAAAGGTTTACCTGATAATTTATCAATATAAATCCCTTTATCAAAGTGGTTCCAATATTCATTTTGAAATGGTGGTTCAGTTCCATTTTGTTGTGTAACTAAAAATTCCATTTCATTTAAGTCATCTTTATTTTTTTTTAGCATTTTAGCGCCCCCAATATTTTTCTATAAATGCTTTACGTCCAGAACCTTGTTGATATCCTTGGTAATGTGCAGGATTTTTTAAATAATAATCTTGATGGTGCTCTTCCGCCGGATAAAAATTCTTATAAGGTTTAACTGGTGTAATGACGGGTTTATCAAAAATTTGTTGTTCATTTAATTGATTGATTTTATTTATTGCAGTTTCTTTTTGATCTTCATCATGATAGAAAATAACTGGTTCGTAGCTTTCTCCTCTATCGAAAAACTGCCCTCTATTATCAGTTGGATCAAATGTTTTAAAGTATATATTAAGAATAGATTCAAAATCTGTGTCTTCTTCATCATATTCAATTTGAACTGCTTCTACATGTCCAGTTTGATTTGTACAAACTTCTTCATAAGTAGGATTCTCGGTATGTCCCCCACTATAACCAGAAGTAACTTCTATAATGCCAGGAAATTCATTGAATGGTTTCACTAAACACCAAAAACATCCCCCAGCTAATGTTGCATATGCCATAGTTGTACCTCCTTTGATGATTAATTACTTTAGCTTAATATCAAAATACCATTTTTTAGCTGAAATATCTAATGTTTGAATTTGTATAGATTCAACGTTATCAATATCTAATTGATCTAAAGAGAGATAGACAGACTCATCTTTAGGATTTACTTGAATATATGGTGGAAGATCGCTATGTTTTTTTATTTGTGATAGTACAAATGGGTTTGAAATGTTCAGTTTACCTATATCAATAGCTTTTATTTCAAATTTTATCGTTTCATTATTTAACTTTACTGGTTTTGTTTTAAGGGTGATATCAATGTCTTTTCCCAATATTTTAGTACTTGTATCAAATGACAAAGATTTTTTTGTGATTTTCGATTGAATATTATACTTTTTAATTGAAGCATTCATTAATGATTCAAGTTCAGAATTACTAAAAGAAATCGTGAAATCTTTGTCGATTTTTTCAGAATTATTATTTGGATGGTTACTATCATCTGATATAGATACGAATATATATACCGTGGCTGTAAGTATTAAAATAATAAGAATAACAAAAGCAAAAAACCATGCCCGATGATTCATCCAATTTTTATTTTCCATAAAAGAACACGCCTATAGCGCCTTCACCTGTATGTGTTGAAACGACAGGTGTTGTTACTGCAGTATCAAACTTTTGAATATTTTTCTTTTCTTTAATTGATTTCATAAGTTTATTCACTAGTTGTTCTGCATTTGCATCTGCTATACCTATTTTAATGATTTCTTTCTTTTCTAAAAATACATCAAGTTCTTTCATAAGGTATTTAATGACAGCATTTTGAGTTCTAGCATTATGCATCATTTCTATTTTTCCGTTAATTACTTCACCAATTGGTTTAATATTCATAAGTGAACCAATAAGCCCTTTAGCTTTCCCAATTCTGCCACCTTTAATTAGGTTGTCAATATTACCTATAACAACAAATAACCTTAAATTATTTTTAATAACTTCAAGTTGTTCAACAATTTCTTCAATATTTTTTCCTTCATTAATCATTTTAACTACTTCTTCAATTTGGAAGCCATAAGCTAAAGAAATGAATTTACTATCAATAACTGTAACTTTGCTATCAGTCATTTGTGCTGCTTGCTGTGCTGCACTGAATGTTCCAGATAACTCTGAAGTCATATGAATACTAATAATGTCCGAACCATCTTTACCTAATTCGTCATATGTCTCTACTATTTTACCAATTGCAGGTTGACTCGTTTTCGGTAGTTTTTTAGCTTCTCTCATTTTTTCAAGGAATTCTGTTGAACTCATTTCAGTTTGATCTTCATAAGTAACGCCATCGATAAGTATATTTAATGGCACAACTGTTATATTGTTTTCCTTAAGATAATCTGCTGATAAGTCAGTTGTTGAATCAACGACGATTTTAATTTTTGACATAATGATTCTCCTTTAATGATTGAACAGTATTACTAATTTCCCCTTGAACATATTGGCTGACTTCTTGCATTGTTTTGTCTTCAAAGATTGAAGGATCAATCGGGTCTAAAATATGCACGTAAACATCTCCGGGAACGATTTTTTTTGAGTCTTGTGCTTCCATTATATTAGATGTTCCATATATTGCGATTGGCACAATTTTAACTTTTGCAGATTTCGCCAATTTAAATGATCCTGCTTTAAATTCTTGCATTTCTCCACCTTTACTTCGACTTCCTTCTGGAAAAATTAGCAGTGAATGTTGTTCTTTTAATTTATTTATACCATCTTTAATCATTTGTAAACTTGCTCTTCTATTTGAGCGATCTAAATAAATACAATTCATCTCTTCCATCCATGGTTTTAAAAATGGAATATTTTCTACTTCTTTTTTTGAAATAAAACCAAATGGTTGTGGTAAATGATTAATTAATACTGGAATATCAAAGTTTCCTTCGTGATTTGAAATATATAACACGGGTTCGTCTAGTGAATTTGTGTTACCAGTAATATGAGTTTGAACGCCTGCTGATTCCAAAATTCTTGTTGCCCATTTTCTAGCATATAAATAAACCATTTCATCTTGAGTTTGTATATCATCAACTAGCACTTTTTTCTTCTTAACTTTATTTAACTGTGACGTAACTAGCGCTGCATATCCAATGATATAGCCAAATGTTTTCGCTGTTCTTAACATACTATTATTTCCTTTCCAAATGCATATATGTGTGAGGTAATGTGTTTTTTTCATCTAATGTACCTGCTTCAGATGATATAACTGTCCAATCTTTAAATTCGTATGGTGGGAAAAAGGCATCACCTTGGAATTTATCTTCAATAACAGTTATATACATATCGTCGACGCGATCCATCATTTGCTCGTATAGACCTTGTCCTCCAAATATAAATATATGTCCATCTAAATGATCAATTTCATCTAAGGAATGAATGACATCTACGCCTTCATGTTCAAAAGATCGATTTGAAGTTAATACGACATTTCTTCTATTTGGTAGTGGTCTACCTAATGATTCAAATGTTTTTCTTCCCATCACAATAGTATTACCCGTTGTTAATGCCTTTACTCTTTTTAAATCATTTGGTAAATGCCAAGGCATTTTATTATCTAAACCTATTACTCTGTTTTGATCATGACATACTATAATTGATTTCATTGTATTTACTCCTTCTTAAACTGCAATTGGTGCTTTAATACTTGGATGTGATTGATAATCTACTATTTCTAAATCTTCATATTCAATATCGAATAATGACTTATCAGTATTAATTTTAAGTTTAGGTGCAGAATATGAATCTCTAGAAAGTTGCTCTTCAATTGCTTCGATATGATTTTTATAGATGTGAGCATCTCCAAAAGTATGAACAAACTCCCCTACTTCTAGGTTACATTCTTTAGCAATTAAATGTGTTAATAAACTATAGCTAGCAATATTGAATGGTACTCCTAAAAAGATATCCGCACTTCTTTGATATAACTGACAGCTTAATTTTCCATCTTTAACATAAAATTGGAATAACGTGTGACACGGTGGTAAAGCCATTGTATCAATTTCAGTTGGATTCCATGCAGAAATAATATGTCTACGAGAATTTGGATTTTGCTTAATATTTTCAATTAATATCTTAAGTTGATCAAAGCGTTGACCATCTTGATCTTTCCAATCTCTCCATTGTTTACCGTAAACGTTACCTAAGTCACCATATTTTTGCATAAAATCATCGTCGTTAAGTATTTTATTTTTAAAAATAGCTAATTGTTCTTTATATTGATCGTTAAACTTGTCATCAACTAAAGCACGACGACCAAAATCATTCATATCAGGGCCATTATATTCTTCACTTTCAATCCATTTTTTGAAAGCCCATTCATTCCAAATGTTATTTTTATATTGCAATAAGTATCTTATATTAGTATCACCTTTAATAAACCATAAAAGTTCGGTAGCGATTAATTTAAAAGATACCTTCTTTGTTGTTAATAGAGGGAATCCTTCAGACAAGTCAAATCTCATTTGGTGGCCAAATATAGAAATAGTACCCGTACCAGTTCTATCGTCTTTACTTTTACCTTCGTTTAATACTTTGTTACATAAATCATGATACGCTTTATCAAAGTTATTCATTTGAGCACCTCTTTTTCTTTATTCTTCCTTATCTATATTAACGAAAAACGTTATATTTTACTACTGATATAATAGAAAATGATATCGATAAAAGATAGAATCTTTCACTGAAATTATGTATAATAGAATTAAATTAACGAAGAGATCACAATTCAAAGGAGGCTATTTCAATGAATGAAATATTCGCTGTTATAGGGTTATTCTTATTATTAAGCTATATGATTAGTATGTGCATTACTGAATAGTACTTAAAAGGGGCAAAAGAACTTGGGACTTAAATCCCTTTCTTAACTAAAATCACCCAATCCGTTAGACTTATTTTCGGATTGGGTGAATTTTTATTTTTTATTTTGATTTTGTACTTAGTCCATAATGTGTTTTAGAACTTTTTCGTAAACATTGTGTGACTTTTAATTTTTTAAAGATATGACTTTTATAATGTGCCTTTACTATTAAATATTTATAATCTTCAATAGGTTTTATATTTTGAATTACATCTGTCATTCGAGACAATTCACCCATTCTATCGTTTTCGACTAACGTTTGTTCAAACATGTGATCTAAATAAAGTACATCTACTAATTTAGTGTTTTGCTTAACCCAATTGTTGTAATCATCATTTATAAAATGAATGCGTTCATATTCTTCTGGTTCTAGATAATTTTTCATGCCTTCTGAAATAACGAAATATATAAGAGGATTTTGCTCTATTGCATATATATTTGCTTGCTTAAAAATCTTCAATGTCATGTAACTATCTCTTCCAAACCCCATTGTTCCATCTATGAAATTAAAAGTTGATAAATTACTTGTTATATCATTCAGCATTTCTATAAGTATAGGTTGTTTCTTTTGTTTCAACATGTGTAATTTAACTTTTACAGTATCTAAATGAAAATAAATAGGAGTATCCGGTGAAAAATATAATTTTGGCCCATTACTTTCTAAAACTATGACCGGTGTAGTATCATTTTGAAATAATTGCTTAATTGTTAGTTTATTTCGTTTGATAGTTTTAACTTCATTCACAAATTCTAATTTAGATAATATAGCAAATGCATCTTCTACTTGATTGTAGAGAGATGCATTAACTTTAACTGCAGTTGTTAATCTAACGTTAGTCACAGTATTCATCAAAAGCGTCTTTAATATCCATGCAAATCTCTTGGATATCTCTTCCTTCAATATGTTCACGTGGCATAAAGTATTTAAGCTCTTTACCTTTAAATAAAGCCATAGATGGACTTGATGGTACTTGAGCAATATATGCTCTCATCGTTTCTGTTGCTTCTTTATCTTGACCAGCAAATACAGTAGCTGTTCTAGCAGGTTTCTTATCATTTTGCTGAGCTACTGTGACAGCTGCCGGACGAGCTAAACCTGCCGCACAACCACATACTGAGTTAACTACAATAAACGTTGTTTCATTTTGATCTACATTATCCATAAAATCTTTAACTGCATCAGGTGTTTCTAAACTTTCGAAACCTTGTCCAGTTAATTCTGTTCTCATCGGTTGAGCTAATTCTTTCATATATTGTTCGTATGCATTCATAATATTATTCCTCTCTCTTTCTATTCGCCATTTGTTTCCACACAGATCCTAAAGCAGCTTCACCATTTTCAATTCTTTCAATTGCCATTTGAACTTGTAGTTTAACGTCAAATGCTGGATCATCTTGTCTGTTTTTTAAAGCTTCTAAAGCTGTTTCATCGCCTTCATCAAAAATAAACATAGCTGCACGCCATCTTACAATTTTTTGAGGATCTTCAAGTGCTTCGATCATAACGGGTAAAGCTTCTTTATAACCTAAGTCACTTAAACAATCTCCAGCAGTTCTTCTTACAGAAACAACTTTATCTTTCATACCTTCATATAGATAAGGTAATGTTTCTTTTTGCTCTATCATTCCTAATAAAACGATCGCCATTCTTCGTACTTGAGGTTTCTCATCATGTAATGCTACTTCCAATAATGGATAATCCTCTTCAGTAGGAGTTGGAAAATCGTTTAACATTCTTAATTTTACTTTCCAATCTTGCTCTTGTTCAAAAGTTTCTTTATCGACATGAACAAATTGTTTTTCAGGAATTGTAATATCACTTGTTAAAGCTTCTTCAACTAGCTCATCTAAAATTGCTTTAGGATATAATGCTAGTAATTCTTCTTGTACTGTTTCAAGAACTTCTTCAACTTCTCCATAACGAACGCCTAAATCTTCCCATTTTCTCAAAAATACAACATTATCAATGTCTTTAGTAGCTTTCAACATACTATCGATATAAATCTCTGGTAATTGTTTTCTCTTTTCTTGTTCTTGAGTTGTTAATTTAATTTGGTAAGGAATTCCTTTAAACTTTAAGACTTCTGCTTTTACTTCACCAAAATGTTCATTTACTTGATTGTTATTTGAGTCTGAATCCTGATCTGATCCAGATATAGCAGTTGTTACATCTTTTAGTAAAGTATCCCAATTTTCTTTAGGACGTTTATCCACGGCAATAAAATCCATTACATGGAATACAGATTTAATCCCTTCTAAATTTAATATACGGTTAATGAATTCAGGATTATGATCATTAACTTCTGTATAAGTGTTTGAAGATCTGTCTTCCTTTTTAAATGATAAAACGATTTTCATAGTGTTAGGACTTGGTGTTGGTTCAACTCTAACAATTTCCATAATATCCTCCTTATTGCAATTTGTTGCCTAGTTGTTTAATTCGTATACCTACAGAACATTCAGATATACAATATTGATGTGCTTGGTGTTTTCCTTGAGTTTCTCTATAATGCGTTTTAAGTAAACACCCTTTGCAGTATGTTTCCATTAAATGATCTATTTGTTTGATTGCTACTTTTTCTTCTTGAGCTAAAATAAGTGTCACTCCCTTACTAGACCGTTATTATACCATTCATAATACGAATTGTTTACGATAAAGCTTGTTGATTTTTAAAACTTTGAGCCGTATAATAAATAAGTTCGATTATCGCGGTTTCTAAACACCCGCAATATCAAAATTTAGGAGGAACAAAGTTATGTATAATGAATTAATAGGAATCGGTACATTCTTCATCACATTTATATTGATGTTAGTCCTATACCGTTTCTTTGGAAAAACTGGCCTGTTTGTTTGGGTTGCTATAGGTACTATTATAGCAAATATACAGGTTATTAAAACAGTAGAACTATTTTCAGTTAGTGCAACACTTGGAAATGTAATGTTCGCATCAATTTATCTTGCAACAGATATATTAAATGATATATATGGTAGAAAACAAGCTAAAAAAGCAGTTTGGCTTGGATTTTCATCAGTTATCGTCATGGTTATTTTACTTCAATGTTCGCTAACATTCATACCAGCTCAAGATGATTTTTCACAAAAAGCGCTGGAAACTATTTTTAATATTGTACCTAGAATTGCATTAGGTTCAATAATCGCTTATGTTATTGGACAACATTTAGATGTACTTTTATTTAATTTAATTAAGAATAAGTTCTCATCAGATAAAACATTCTATATAAGAGCATATGGTAGTACTATTGTCAGTTCTATAATTGATACAGCAATATTTGTGTTAATTGCATTTTATGGCAACCTACCAAATAGTGTAGTATTTGAAATCTTTATTACAACATATTTCTTAAAACTACTTACAACAATATCAAATGTACCATTCGGTTACATTGCAAAGTCAATGTATAGAAAAGGCAAAATTAATGATTAAAACAGATAAGTATTATAACTTTTAATACTGAAAAAATCTCCCAATCCTTAAAATTATTTTAGGAATGGGAGATTTTTTTAACACATTATATATTATTAATTCTCTTCTTTTTTATCTTTACGACGACCAAATAAGAATAATGCTCCCACACTTGCAAATAAAGTACCGAATAAAGTTGTGTTTTCAATTGGTTGTTCACCAGTATTAGGTAGAACTTCTGTTTTTGAAACATTTTCATTATTCATTTCTTTATTTTTAGTGATTTTATTTTGTTCATTGCCTATTGAAGTGTCTTTTAAAGCACTTTCTAGTTTGTTATTAGACAATTTGTTTTGATTATGAGGTTCTATAAGTTCATGAGATTTAATTGTTTGAACAGAATCTTTATTTTCTGTCTTTCTAGAATTTGACATGTCATGTCCACTTTCTTTTGAATTAACAATTATTTTAACATTTACTATTTCTGTAGAACCATCTGGATAAGTAACTTTAACAGGAATAGTTTGCTTAGTACCTGAAATTACATTTGCTGGAGGTGTAACTGATAACGCACCAGTTTTAGAATTTATTTTTATATTCCACTTACTTGGTACTGTTGCTCCAGGTATTTCGAATTTTGTGTTTTTAGGCAGTTTTCCATCACCAATTTGTGGAACGGTAATACTTTTATCAGGTGAAATATTTATCGGATTATCACCATATCCAGGCTTGTTTTTATCTACATCTTTAACTTTGTTATTAATCATATCAGTAGGATTTGATTGTAACTTAAGTTTTGAATTATCTGAAGCAATCGGTGATTCTGCTTTACCCGTTACTTTCGCTGTATATTTGTTTTCAGGTAATGGTGCTGTTGGTATAATTTCAACAATACCTTGATCATTTGCGATCCCTTCTCCAACCTTGTTACCATCTTTATCGAAAATTTCTACTTTATAGCCTGGTTTAGATATTATTATAATTGGATCTTTTGTACTAGCTTTACCAGTTAAGTCTGTTTGAGTATCAGGTTTAGTTGATTGTGTTGTATCTTTCGATTTGACAGGTTCAGAAGCATCAGACGTATTTGGTGTTTCCGCGTTATCCGTTGCTTTGGCTGTGATATTACCTTCAGGTAATGGTTTTGTTGGTGTAATTTCAGCTACGCCTTGATCATTAGCTATGCCTTCACCAATCTTATTACCATCTTTATCGAATAATCCTATTTTAGATCCTGGATCAGCTTTTACAACGATTGGATCTTTCGTGCCACCTTTACCAGTTAAATCTGTTTGAATCACAGGTTTAGTAGGCGGCGTTGTATCTTTCGATTTGACTGGTTCAGAAGCGTCAGACGTATTTGGCGTTTCCGCATTATCTGTCGCTTTAGCCGTGATATTACCTTCAGGTAATGGTTTTGTTGGTGTGATTTTAGCGATACCTTGATTATTAGCGACGCCTTCACCAATCTTATTGCCATCTTTATCGAAGATTTCAACTTTAGTTCCAGGGTCAGCTTTTACAACGATTGGATCTTTCGT
>NZ_MWJM01000016.1:0-42605 GCF_002018435.1 Mammaliicoccus fleurettii
ATATATTTTGTTAATACCCTAGAAAAACCAATGGTTGATTACATCTAAAGATATTACACAAAATTATGGACTTGACTCTTTTAAGAGTACCAGTATAAGCAAGTTTCAGCAAAATTGCTGATAAGAGGTGTAGTAAAAGCAAGTTTCAGCAAAATTGCTGATAAGAGTATCAGTAAAAGCAGGTTTAAGAGAAATTGCTGATAAGAGTATCAGTAAAAGCAAGTTTCAGTAAAATAGCTGATAAGAGTACCAGTATAAGCAGGTTACAGAGAAATTGCTGATAAGAGGTGTAGTATAAGCAGGTTTAAGCTAAATTACTTATAAGATTAGCCATAAAACCAGCTTTGATTACAAATAAAAAGTGCCTAAATTGAGAACGATTTTGTAAAGTGCGGACGCCTGAGGGAATAGTATGAGTGAGAGACTATAGGCTCGAACCATACCCCTAGGCAAGCATGCACGAACAAAATCGTAAGATTGTATAAAAGGTAGGCAAGCATGCACGAATAAATTCGTAAGATTTAAAAAATAAGCATATCACTGTAAACTTTAAAAATTCAGTTACGTGATATGCTTATTTTTTTGAGTTAGGAATTATATCCGGACTCTTATCATTATTTTTTTAATACGTCGTGTGTGCTTTGGTCTTTAGTCATAACATCTTGAACGTAAGGGCATACTGGATCAATAACTTTACCTTCTGATCGTGCTTTATCAATTACAATATCAACTAGCTTTCTAGCCATTCCGTGACCTCTTAAAGAAGGGTCAACAAATGTATGATCTACAACGAGCGTCTTACCATCCAAATCTTGATACGTAATTTCTGCCTCAAAATCATTTTCCGAGTTACCTACATAAAACTTGTTTGTACCTTGTTTGATTTCCATTGCAATCACACTCCTTATAAATTATTTACCTAATAATTCATCGATTGGTGGTACAACTTGTTTCTTACGTGACACAACGCCAGGTAATACTGCTACATTACCATTTAATTCAGTATTAAATGCTTTTGCAACTGCTTGTTGTTCTTTACCTAAAGCAATCACTGTTGAATCACTGTTTAATATATCAGTAATAACAAATACGAATAAATCGTATTGTTCATTTGCAATTATTGCGTTGATTTCATTTTCAACATCTTCTTGAATTTCAAGAACTTCTTTTACATCTACAGTGTTAACTTGAGCGATACGTACAAGTTTGTCACCCATGTTGAATGATTTAGCATCCATATTTAATAAAAATTCTGGTGTTTTACCTTTAACTGAAGCACCAGCTTTAAGCATTTCTAATCCATATTCATTTAAATCAACATTGGCAATTTCAGCTAATTCTTCACAAGCTTTTTTATCTTGGTCTGTACATGTTGGTGATTTAAATAGAAGTGTGTCAGAAATAATAGCTGAAATCATTAATCCAGCAATTTCAGGTTTAATTTCTATACTGTTTTCATTGTACATTTTTTTAAGGATTGTAGTTGTACAACCAACTGGCTCAGCTCTGTAATATAATGGGGCACCAGTTTCAAAATTACTAATACGATGATGATCAACTACCATTGTTATAGTCGCATCTGTAATATCATCTGCACTTTGTTGGAATTCGTTATGGTCAACTAAAATAACGTCTTTACCTTTTAAAGGTGTTTCTAATAATGCAGGTGCATCAACTTTGAAATAATCTAATGCGTATTGTGTTTCATCAGAAATTTCTCCAAGTCTAACTGCTTGAACATCATTTCCAAGTTCTTTTTGTAAATCTTCCATTACTAATGCTGAAGCAATAGTATCTGTGTCTGGATTCTTATGTCCAAATATAAATGTGTTTACCAATGTAAATTCTCCTTTAGCTTTGAATATTCTGTCACTTTATTTTACCACGAACATCTTGTCTATTCTACAAACGCGCCTATACTATTTTCAAAATGTGTAAGTGCCCAATCATGCCCAGCTTGATTAAATGAGGCTACACAATTTTTAGGAATATGAATTTTATAATTCAGATTATAAGCGTCTATAGCAGTATGGAGTACACAAATATCAGTACAGACACCAACTATCTCAACAGTATCAACTGCTCTTTCTCTTAACAAACTATCTAGATTCGTACCGAAAAATGCACTATATCTTGTTTTATCTAACCAAAATACATTTTTGGAATTTTGGATTTCTTCGTATTGAGATTTTAATGTGTTGTATAATTCTCTACCGTTCGTTCCCTTAATATTATGGGGTGGAAAGAGTTTCGTTTCAGGATGATAAGGATCATTTTCAAAATGGTAATCCATTAAATAAAAAATTAAATCTTGATTAGTATTATAATCTTCAATTTTGTTATATATATTTTTTTCGATTTTTTGACCAGGTTCACCACAAGTTAGTTTCCCATCAGTAGCAACAAAATCATTTGAATAATCTACAACTATTAATGCTTTCTTCAATTAAATTCCCCCTAATTGTCTATAATTTAATTTCAGTGTAATATGAATATATATGAAAGTATACGCTATATTAAGGTGGTTATGAAGTATGAAGAATATAGTTAACGTGAAAAATTATGGTGCTAAAGGTGGGTGTGGGTTAACCGATACAATTGGTATCCAATTAGCATTGTTACAAGCAAGAAAAGGACCAGTAACTGTTTATATCCCAAAAGGTGTTTACCATATCATTTATGAATTAGTTATTTATGAAAATACAACACTTATTCTAGATGATGAGGCAACTCTTATAAGAAAATCATCTAATGCAATGCTGAAAAATGGTCATAAATTTAAAAAATACTATGGATATAACGGCCATAGTAATATAAATATTATTGGTGGAACTTTCGATGCGTATGGACATACTAATAATACTAACAATACGATTATGTCGATAGGTCATGCTAGCAATATTCAAATTCATAACGTAACTTTTAAAAATGTTGTAGGTGGACATGCAATTGATGCGTGTGGTTTAGATGGTTTTTATGTGAGTAAGTGTAAATTTTTAGGATTTCGAGATGATAGTGGTAAGAGACTATTTAGTGAAGCGGTACAGATAGACATACAAACTAAGGGTGCATTTCCTAAGTTTGGAGCACCTGATGGTACGATTACTAAAAATGTCTTAATAGAAAATTGTTATTTTGGAAACTCTGGAGATCCAAATATGTCAGCATGGAACAGGGCGGTTGGTTCACATGCAAGTATGTATAATGCGTTTTATGAAAATATTCATATTCAAAATAATACATTTGAAGGCTTAGGAGATTTTGCGGTTACACTTTTAAAATCAAAAGAAACAACAGTAACAAATAATACATTTATTGATTGTGAAGGTGGCGTCCGGTATTTAGCAGTACCGACCGGTAAATATTCATTAGATATTAATCAGTTTGATAGAGGTGGACAAGCAGGTTCAACATTATTAATTGGAGAAAATACATTTAAAAACATTAAAAGTAAACAAAGTATTCTCGTTAAGAGTTATGAAAAAGTTAAGAATAAAGATATTTATATTTTCAATAATCATTTTGAAGGAGACACTTCAAATAACATTAAATTCATAAAATCAACTGATATATATTTAATGAATAATAAGCATTTAACGCGCATTGACAAAGATAAAGTAGATAGACTAATACAAATATAAGAGGTGTATCTAATGAATGAAATAGAAAGTTATATTGATCAAATCGATGCAAAAAGAAAAGAAGCTTATATTAAATTGTATGAAGTAATTCAAGAACATCTTCCAATTGGATTTGAACCAGTATTACAATATGGCATGCCTACATTTGTAGTACCACTTAATACTTATCCAAAAGGTTACTTAAATAGAACTGACGAACCACTGCCATTTATTAGTATAGGCGTTCAAAAAAATCATATTGCCTTATATCATATGGGATTGTATGGAATGGAAGAACTCAAAGAATGGTTTGAACGTGAATATGCAGAACGAGTTCCAACGAAATTAAACATGGGTAAAAGTTGCATCAGATTTACAAATACAAAAACGATTCCCTATGATTTGATTGGTGAGTTGAGTGAAAAAGTTACAGTAAAGGAATGGATAAATAAATACGAAACGGGTCATAGAAATAGTAAATAAATAAAAGGGTGGGACGAAGAAATCTTTTAATAAAATCAGATTTCTGTCCCACTCTTTTTATATATGTTTATCAAAATTACCTAGTACTTTCACATTAAATTCTAAGGTTTTCAATATCGTAATAACTTTTTTCATTTCTACATCATCTGCACTACAATCAGCTTGTACAAAGAAATGATACATTCCAAGTTGAGTCTTTAGTGGACGTGATTCAATCCATGAAAGGTTAATGTTAAATAGTGCAAATGTATTTAATATACTTGCTAGTAGACCAGGTTTATCTTGATCTGGAGTGATCAATAATATACTGTCTGTTGCTTTTTTAACTGGTTTTTCTTGAGCAGATAGTACTAAAAACCTTGTTGTGTTATGTGGATAGTCTTCAATATGTTGGTGTAGAGCGATTATTTCATTATTAGTTTCTTCTAAACCAATTGGTGCAATTGCAGCAGTATGGTCATCTATCTCATCTAAACTTTGTACTGTACTGTCTGAATACCGATATGTAAAGTTATGATTCTTAATGAATTTTGAAGTCTGATTAATAGCTGGTGCGATTGAAACGACTTCATTTATATCTTCTAATTTTGTTCCCTTTTTAACATAAAGTGAAAAGGAAATGTCTAAATGTAATTCATCTATAACATGAATTTTTTGTTCTGTTAATGAGTCTGCAATAATGTTAATCGTTCCTTCTATAGAATTTTCTATAGGAGCAATTGCTATATTTTGTGGATCTGTTTCTATTGCTTTAACAACTTCGTATAAATTTGATTTTGGTATATATTCTTCTATTTCATTTTGTTTATATTTTAATGCAGCCATATGTGAAAATGTTCCTAATGGCCCTAAATAATATAATTTCATAAAAGACTTCCTTTCTAATGGAATGGACAACCTTGTTCTGTTTGTTTATATAAAAAGTTAGGACTTCTCATTTCATTATCATAGCCTTTATGATAATTATGTACAAGTGAGGGTGAAAGAGGGGGAGCTAGCCAACTCCATTTACCTGTAACTTTTCTATTAACATTATTTTCATTGTCTTCGAACTTTTTAAACTGCTTTGATGCGTTGTAATGATCTACTATTGAAACTCCAGATTGTTTAAACGAATGAAAAACAGCGTAGTTAAATTCTACTAAAGCTTTATCTCTCCAATAACTTGATGTTGTTGATGTATCTAAATTAAAAGCTTCAGCTATATCTTTCAATTTGTCATAACGATATTCATCTGTAAAGTTTCTAACCCCAATTTCAGTTTCCATATACCAACCATTAAATGGAGCAGTATGATAATAAAGCCCACCAATTTCTAAATCCATATTAGATATGATAGGTACTGCATACCATTTTAATTGCAACTTTTCTAAAGCAGGAAATTGCTCATGTTTGATTGATACTTCTTTAATTAATCCTTCAGTATAAGAGTGGAATTGCAGCGGTTGTTTATTAATACGATAAATAAGTGGGAGTATATCAAAGTCAGAATGCTTACCTTGCCAATTTAGGTGTTGAGCGAGTTGAGTGGTTTCTCTCGACTTAGGATCACCATAATTTTCATACCCAGCATATCGGATAAGCTGTTCATTCTTAATTTCAATTTGATTAGAGTATATACTAATCATAGGTTTAATTTTGCCATTATTTGTAGCTTGTTCAATATGTTCTTCAATAGAGTGTAGAAATTGTTTTTCACTATTGATATGTCTTAAATCTCTGACAGTTAATTTGTCCCAAAAAAGGCGTCCTATACATCTATTAGAATTTCTCCACGCTACTTTAGCACCATACTCAAGTTCATCTTTATTATGTGTATATGTTCCTGTTTGATTTATTTCATCTTGTATTTCTTGAATTCTTTTATGCGCTTTTGTTTCATCTATATTAAGTTCTTTATACATATCTATAATAAAAGTAGTCGCTTTTTCTTGTATCATAATTACACCTCTATGTACTAGTATAAGCGACTACTATATTTTGGCAATATGTGATTTATGACAAATTACCAATTATTAATATTCTTGCGTTCACCTTTGAAATTACCTGATTTTTTGTGACGTTCTTTCAATACATCAACTACTTCTTCAAATTTCACGCCTCGATCATGAAGAAGAACAAATAGGTGGTAAAGTACATCTGCTACTTCATTAGTTAGTTCCAAGTTATCATGTTTCATAGCAGCTATAACAACTTCGAAAGATTCTTCACCAAATTTTTTTGTAATTTTATCTATACCTTCAGATAACAAATAGTTAGTATAAGATTTTTGATTATTTGAGTTTACACTTTCTTGAATTGTTGACTCTAACGATTCAAGAGAATAAGGTTCATCGGTATTGAAACAACTAATCGAACCAGTATGACAAGTTGGTCCATCTGGATTAACTTGTAATAAAATTGTATCTTGGTCACAATCTAATTTTATATCTAAAACATGTTGAATATTATTTGAAGATTCGCCTTTTTTCCAAAGACGATTTTTACTTCTTGAATAAAACCAGCACACTTTTTCTTGAACTGTTAAGTTATAAGCTTCTTCATTCATATAGCCAAGCATTAGTACTTGACCTGATTGGTAATGTTGCAATATTGCAGGCACTAAACCTTTTGAAAAATCAGGTGTTAATTGACTCATCGTACATTCACTCCTTCGTTAGATAAATGTGTTTTAACGGCTTGAATTGTTGTTTCTTTATCATGGAAGATACTAGCAGCAAGTCCAGCTGATACGTCTGTTTCTGTGAATAAATCGACAAAATGTTGACTATTACCTCCGCCTCCTGAAGCGATGACTGGAATGTTTACGAGTTTAGTAATTTCGCTTAATAATGTGTGGTCGAAGCCTTGTTTAACACCATCATAATCCATACTTGTTACAAGCAATTCACCTGCGCCTAAACTTTCTACTTCTTTGACCCAGTCTAGCACACGTTTATCTGTTCTTTGTTTACCACCGTGAGTATAGCAATACCAATCTTGAAGTTGTTCTTCCCACTTAGCATCAACAGCTATACAAATACATTGTTTTCCAAACTTGTCACTTGCTTCACGTATGAAATTAGGATGACGTAAAGCACTTGAGTTTAAAGAAATTTTATCAGCACCATGATTTAGAAGGGAAGAAATATCGTCTAGAGTACTTATGCCTCCACCAATAGTTAGAGGGATAAAAAGTTTAGAAGCAGTTTGACTAATAATATCTAACATCATTTGATGTCCATTTTCAGTTTTAGATATGTCTAAAAACACGAGTTCATCTGCTGCTGCTTGGTTATAATATTCTGCTAATTCGACTGGGTGTCCTATATCTCTTAATCCTTTAAATTTTATTCCTTTAACGACTCGACCATCTTTTACATCTAAACAAGGGATGATTCTTTTCTTGATCATGAAATACCCTCCCAGAATTCATCAGTATTTGCTGCTTTTCCAACTATAGCTGCATGGACGTTTAATTGATTAAGTTGATCGATATCATCTTTGTTTCTTATTCCACCAGATGCAATAATTGGAATTGAAGTTGATTGCACTAATTTGCCAGTTAACTCAAAGTTAGGTCCAGATAACTTACCATCTTTTGATATGTCAGTATAAATAATACCTCCGATTGGAAGATGTTCAATTCTTTTAATGAAGTCGAATAGATTCATACCTGCATCTTCAATCCAACCGTTTAATTTGATTTCTTCAACGTATGCATCAACAGATAAATAAATTTTGTTTGGAAACTGGTTTGTAATTTGTTTTAACCAATTTAAATCTTGAATACCTTTTGTTCCGACAATGATGTATTCAATTCCTTTGTCGAAATATGATTGAATCGTGTCGATGCTTCTAATGCCACCACCAACTTCAATTGGTAAATGTGTTAAATTAACAAGTTGTTCTATGTAGTCCGCTTCTGTTGGTTGCTGTTTTTTTGCTCCTATTAAATCGATAACATGAATTCTAGAGACTTGGTCAAATTTTGAATAAAAGGCGATGGCTTCTTCAGCTGTGCGTGCCATGGATTCCTTTGAATCATATTTACCTTCAGTTAATCTCACACTTGTTGAATCAATTAAATCAATTGCTGGCCATATTTCAATCATTTAAAAACCCCTCTTTCAATGCTAAATCTAAAATTTCAAGTCCATAGTCACCACTTTTTTCAGGATGAAATTGAATGCCAATAATATTTTTTTGTTGAACAATTGCAGTAATCGGTTGCCCATAATCTGCAGTCGCTATGACAGGTAAATTAGTTGAAACATGATATGAATGTATAAAATAAACATCACCATTTAAAATAGGATGCTCACTTTGTAAATTATTCCAACCTAAATGTGGTACTGGATAGGGACTTTCTATAGGTTTAACTTTACCTTCAAGTAGACCGAGTCCTTTAGTAGCACCTTCCTCGCTAAATTCAAATAGAACTTGCATGCCTAAACAGATTCCAATAATTCTATGTGTATCTTTTATTTCATTAAGTACTTTATCTAAACCACTTTTTTGTAATTGATTCATTGCATCTTTGAAATGACCAACACCAGGTAACACTACATGTGTACTATTTTTTATAGTCGTAATGTCTGATGTTAATTCAGCTTCATAACCTAAATGAAGAAGGGCACGTTCAATATTCTTAATATTACCTAAACCGTAATCCATAATTGCTATCATTATTCAATCACACCCTTAGATGATGGGACACCATCGAAATCATCTTTACTTAAGGCAATTTTTAAACTTCTTGCAAATGCTTTAAATATAGCTTCAATTTCATGATGCGTGTTACCACCTCTAATTAAATCTATATGTGTTGTTAATCTAGCATTAATTACAAGTGCTCTAAAAAATTCTTCTACAAGTTCAGTATCAAAAGTTCCAACTTTTTCACGAGAAAATTGTGCATTAAATGATAAGAAGGGACGACCGCTAATATCTGTTACAACACGCGCTAGGGTTTCATCCATTGGAATATAAAAAGTGCCATACCTACTAAATGATTTTTTGTCTTTAATTGCTTCTAAAAGTAATTGACCAATTACAATACCTATATCTTCAACTGTATGATGGTCATCTACATGTGTATCACCATCTACATTTACTTTTAAAGTTATACCACTATGAAAACTAAATAAAGTGAGCATATGATCTAAAAATCCTACACCAGTATTAATTTGAGATGCTTCATCATTAAATAACAAATGAATATTAATATCCGTTTCTTTAGTTGATCTTGCTTTTTGATAAGTCATATCTTTGCCTCCATTCTTTTACGACTTTTTCTAAGTCTTCTAACTGTGGTTCAGTTGCGATAGAGTAGCGTACAGTTTGCTTCATGTTAGGTTCATCATAAAACCTAGGTAAAAACCCTTTACTATAAATATATTTGCCTAAATCTTGAGCTAAGTTACCATATGTTAATACGAAATTTGTTTTTGATGGCAAAACATTAATAATGTCACTTACATTATTTTCGAATATTGTTCTAAGTTTTACACATAATTGTCTTTGTCGGTTCAATAAAGAGCTTACAAGGTCCTTATCATTAAATAGCGCAGTCGCTATTGTTAAAGTTAAAGTATTTAAAGGATAGGGATGTGCAATACTATTTAAAGTTTGAATCGTTTTTTTCGTAGAAATAACTATACCAACTCTTAATCCGGCAAGTGCGAATGCTTTACTTAATGTCCTCATTTGAATGATGTGATCTTTCAATTCGATTTCATAAGCATCACCAAAATCTAAATATGCCTCATCAATAACAAAGTATCCTCCGATTTCCTTCATCAACTCAGAAATTTCTTCTAAAAATTCTGGAGAGTATTGAATACCTGAAGGATTATGTGGAACACTCATAATAAAAAATGCTGGTTTGATACGACGTATTTCATTTTTGATTTTGTCTAATGAAAATGTATAGTCTTGTTCAGCGTCAACATAATGGATAGGGCGATTAATTTGATGAGCATATGCTGTGTACATGAAAAAGTCAGGGTTCAATGTTAATACTGGACCATCTGGTAAAGCAATCATACATTTTTGAATCCATTCATCAGAACCATTTGCTGCTGAAATTTGATTAGGTGATAATTGATAATAATTAGCATAAGCATTAATAAATGCATCATATTCTTCATCAGGGTAAAAGTTAAAATCTGAATTGGATATAATTTCTTTTAATATTTCTTCATCCAAAGCAGGAATTGGACTTTCGTTTTTGTTAATTCTAATCATATTTCACGACTCCTTGTTGTTTGTTAATCTTACTTCTAATGATTGTTTATGTTGGTATAAACCTTCTTCTTCAGCTAATGCAATTGCACTTGGCGCAATTTCTTGATAAGCATGTTCATCAAGATGAATAACAGAGTGGCTAGTTAAGAAATCATTTACAGTAAGACCATTTGAAAACCTTGCTGTCTGATCTGTAGGTAGAACATGACTTGGACCTGCAGCGTAATCACCAATTGCTTCAGGTGAGTATTGACCTAAAAACATTGCGCCAACATATTTAATTTTGCCAATATATAAGTCTGGTTCAGTCGTTTGAATAGATAAATGTTCTGGTGCGATATAATTTACTACTTCAATCGTTTCATTAATATCTGTTGTTAAAATAGGATAATGAAAGTTTTTTATGCTTTTCTCAATAATGTTTTTTCTAGGTGCTAGATCTATTGCTTGTTGAAGCTTTTGATTAACTTTACTTAAAAATGACTGATCTGTTGATAATAAGAAAGTTCGAGCTTGTTCATCGTGTTCAGCTTGAGCTAAAATATCTTGAATGATATAGTCCACATTTGAATGCTCATCAGCAATAAGTGCAATTTCACTTGGACCAGCGATTTGATCAATACCAACTACACCATATAGTAATTGTTTACTTAGTGAGACAAATTGATTACCGGGACCAACAATTTTATCTACTTTAGGTATTGATTCTGTACCATATGCAAGTGCTGCAATACTTTGAGCACCACCTACTTGAAACACACGATTTACCCCTGTAATATGACATGCTGCTAATATAGCAGGGTCAATGCCATCTTTTTGTGGTGGGGTAACAACTATGATTTCTTTAACATTTGCTACTTTTGCAAGAGTAGCTGTCATTAAAACAGTTGAAGGATAACTCGCTTTTCCGCCTGGAACATAAATACCTACTTTTTCAATTGGATGGTAAAGTTGATAAGTTTGTCCTGTAGTTACATTTTCGTGCTTTATTTTTTGTTGAAACGCTTTAATATATTTATGACTCGTTTCGAGTGCTGATTTTAATTCATGTGAGATAAGATTAATACTGTTCTTAATTTCATGTTGAGGCACTTCAATTTGTTCTAGATCAACATTATCAAATTTTTTATTATATTTAAATATTGCTTGATCTTTATTTGTTTTTACATCTTCAATGATGTTTTTTACACTTTCAGTATTACGCTCATCAGCAATTCTGTCTTGCTCAAATTGTTTAATAAACTGTGTTTTAGATAGCATTGATAGACACCCCAATTTCTTCTATAAATGATTCGATAACATTAGATTTACTAAAGAAAGCATGTTTATTTGTTATTAATTTTGCATTTATATCCCCAATAGATTCTTTTTCAACAAGTCCATTAGATTTTAAAGTTGTGCCAGTTTGAACAATATCAACTATTGCATCAACCATATTCACAACGGCAGCTAATTCTACTGAACCAGATAGGGGAATGATAGAAACATCTTGTCCTTTATTTTTAAAATATGCTTTAGTAGTTTTCACATATGTTGTGGCAATTTTTTTATATTCTGTAACATCTGGTTTACTTGCAACAGCAAAATGACAAAACCCAAAAGGTAAATCAACTAAGTTATTAACATTGAGTTTGTCTTTTTCATCAAGAATATCACTGCCCGTTATACCAATATCAGCAATGCCTTGTTCAACATAAGTTGGTACATCATGACCTTTAACTAAGATAAATCTGACATTTTCGACTTGGATTTGCAGTTTACGCTCTCTTTTATTAAGCGCATCTGACCATTTTGAATTACCATTTGAATCTATAAATTTAATAAAATCTTTTAAAAGACGTCCTTTACTTAGCGCAACTGTTAACATAATAACCTCCTAAATTAATTTAATTGAATACCGAACCCAAAACCTTCTAAAGTACCGTTATAGTGTCCACCCGATGCGATAGGGTTACGATTATTATTTTGATAAAGTTGTATAAAACTTCCTACATAATATGATTTTGGAGGCATCGTTGTAATATCTAAATGGATATGATTAATGCCTGATGCCTCAAGAGTAGATTTCCAATACTGTAACGATTTATATGTTGGATGTTCAACATCAGCAAAATTCGTTAAGAAATCTAATTGATGATGTGTTGGTGTTTTTAATAGTTGAACTAAAGTATGGTTTTGAGAAAGTAATTTAGAAATTTTTGAAATATTTCTTTCACTTATTGCTAGAAATAATTCTTCAGTTTGTTCTTCTTTAGGCAATAAAAGGTCGAATAATTGATAATGACCAATAACTGCAAAGTCTACATTAAGTTCAAGTTCCTTTTGAATGAAATCATGAATGTACTGATAACATTGCAACATATCATTTCTTGTTGGATTAAATATCTCTACACCTAAATTAGTAAATATATGTTCATTAATTGAAATAGGACCAGCGTATGTGACACGAGACGCTTTTAATTGATATTCGCGGCTATAATGCTGAATTTGATCAGTCCAGTCATTTCTTAAACTATAAAAAGCATCACCATTTTTCCAAATACTTCTAGTATCTAGACTATTTAAATCATCCTGAGTCAATTGTTTCCATTGTAGTTTTTCAATGAAGTTCATATCGATGACTTCAAAATCTTTAGAACTAAAATACTTTAAGAACTTAAGTTCCTTTTCTTTCTTATTAATAACGTCATCTTTATATTTTACATAATCCATATTATAAACCTCGCTTTTACTCTCTACCAAGTTAAAGTATTTTTTTAATTATAAATGATACTATAACATGCATAAACTAACTAATCAATTGAAAGTTCTGAATATTTAAATTATCAAACAACGGAAAATAAAAAAAACCAAATTGCATATGCAATTTGGTTCCTCCGTATTTTATATTTCGTATATTATTCTATTTGTTGTGGTGTTCGGTGAACTAATAGTAGTATGAACACGATAAATACAAATACAGCAATCATTGTGAAGAATATCGTTCCGTTTGATATTTGAATAATTGTTCCGCCTAATATTGGTCCTATCATACTACCGATACTGAATGACATTGCGATCATTAAGTTACCAGCGGGTAGGTTATGCTTTGGTGTTAAGTCTGTCATATAACTTACACCTAAACCATAAAATGATCCTGTAAAGAGTCCTGCAATTAAAAATAATCCCATCATTATAAAGGTTGTATTAGGTAAAAAGTCACCTAAGAGGAATATGATACTTCCAATTAAAGTTAAACAGAGTAATACTTTTTTTCTACCATGAATGTCACTAAACATTCCTAACGGTACTTGGAATAGAATAGCACCTAAGCTGAACGCTGGTAATATTAATGTGATACTCGTAACATCAAGACCATTTCTTAAACCATAAACTGGAAAGTTACTATGTAGTCCCGCTTCGAATAATCCATATAATAATGGAAACATGAAAGCAATCCATGATGTTTTTATGACGTCTCCGAAGTTCTTCAATGTATTAATCATGCTAATAGGACGCACATTCGATGAAGGAAATTCATTATGAATTAAAAGTACTAACGAAATGGTAATGATAGAGAGCATTGCTGAAAGAATAAATGGTAATGCTTCTGAAACGTCTACGAGTTTAGCTAATAAAGGTCCAAGCATAAACCCTGCTGAAAAACTGAATCCATATACTGAAATTGTTCTACCAAGTTTATGTTTCGGTGTCATATGTGTTAACCATGTTTGTGTACTAAAATGAAGCATGTTATCACCAACACCAATTAAAAGTCTTAAAATAAACCATATAGATAAAGTTTTTAATGTAGGGAATAACAATAAAGATAAGGCAACTATAGCGCCACCAATTAGTATCATATATTTAAAACCGGATTTACGTACTAGTCCTTCAATAAAGAATGAAGAAAGAAATACGCCAATATATAAAGAAGTTGCATGTATACCGTTTACTGAACTAGAGATCCCGTTACGTTCAAATATTACTGAAATTAATGGTAAGAGCATTCCTTGTGAGAAACCGGAGATAGCTACAATAATTGAAAGTATAATAAATAATTTTTTGAATGAAGAATTTTTCATTTGTTAGCCTCCCACTTAATTTTACATCTTAAGTATTTTATCATAGAGATAAATGACTTGATATATTTAAGTTACTTTTTAAAATTTAAATTAGAAAGTATGATAAAATAATATAAAATTATATAACCGGAGGAGTATTGAATAATGTATAAATATGAAGACGATAGTTTAATGTTACACACGGATTTATATCAAATCAATATGGGCGAAACTTATTGGAATGATGGGATTCATGAACGTAAAGCTATATTTGATCTATATTTTAGAAGTATGCCATTTAATAGTGGGTATGCTATTTTTAGTGGATTAGAGAGAATTGTACAATTTATTGAAAATTTCAAGTTTACAGATTCAGATATTGAATATTTGAGAGAAATTGGATATCAAGATGATTATTTAGATTATTTAAAAGCTTTACGTTTTACAGGTAACATTAGAGCGATGAAAGAAGGGGAGTTATGTTTTAATAATGAACCTCTCCTTAGAGTTGAAGCACCATTAATTCAAGCTCAACTAGTTGAAACAGCGCTATTAAATATCGTGAATTTTCAAACTTTAATTGCTACGAAAGCAAGTAGAATTAAGCAAGTGGTACGTGATGAAATTGTCATGGAATTTGGTACAAGAAGAGCACAAGAAATGGATGCTGCTATATGGGGTGCAAGAGCAGCGGTCATTGGGGGATTTGACTCAACAAGTAATGTTAGAGCAGGTAAATTATTTGGTATTCCGATTTCAGGGACACATGCACATTCAATGGTACAAACTTATGATGATGAATACATTGCTTTTAAAAAATATGCTGAAAGACATAAAAATTGTGTTTTCCTCGTAGATACATTCCATACACTTAAATCCGGTGTACCAAACGCTATTAAAGTAGCAAAAGAGTTAGGCGATAAAATTAATTTTATAGGTATTCGATTAGACTCAGGTGATATTGCGTATTTATCTAAAGAAGCAAGAAGAATGTTAGATGAAGCGGGATTCACTGATGCAAAAATATTTGCTTCAAATGACTTAGATGAAGAAACAATCACAAGTTTAAAAGCACAAGGAGCAAAAGTTACAGCTTGGGGTGTAGGTACTAAACTTATTACCGCATATGATCAACCAGCTCTTGGTGCTGTATACAAACTTGTGGCAATTGAAGATGAGAATGGTGAACTTTCAGATCGTATTAAAATTTCTAACAATGCAGAAAAAGTTACGGTTCCTGGTAAGAAAAATGTCTATAGAGTTATTAATACTTTAACGAACAAATCTGAAGGAGATTATATAACTTTAGAACATGAAGAGCCAAACAAAGAAGAACGTTTAAAAATGTTCCATCCCGTTCATACTTATAAAATGAAATATATTAAAAACTTTAAAGCTGTTGATTTACATCACGATATTTTTACAAACGGTAAACTTGTTTATTCATTGCCAGAAATTAATGATATAAAACAATTTGCATTTGATAACCTTGAGATATTATGGGAAGAAAATAAACGTTATTTAAATCCTGAAGAGTACCCTGTAGACTTAAGTAAAGCTTGTTGGGATAATAAGAATAAAAAAATATTTGAAGTTGCAGAAAGAGTTGCAGAATCTATTAAGGATGTGGAACAGTAATGAGAGATTTGCAATCAACCATAGTTAAAGAAATGAATGTAAAAAAAGTAATAGACCCTAATAGTGAATTTGAAGAGATTAAACATTTTTTGAAATCTTATATAAAAGCTCATAGTTTTGTGAAGTCATTAGTTTTAGGTATTTCAGGCGGTCAAGATTCAACATTGCTAGGTAAAATAGCACAGTTAACAGTAGAAGAATTAAATGCTGAAGAAAATGAACAATATCAATTTATCGCTGTTAGATTGCCGTATGGTGAACAGTTTGATGAACAAGATACACAAGATGCTTTAGATTTTATTAATCCAAGCAAACGTATAACAGTGAATATTAAACCAGCAGTTCAAGCAAGTATTCAATCATTAAAAGAATCAGGTGTTGAACTTACAGATTTTCAAAAAGGAAATGAAAAAGCGAGAGAGCGCATGAAAGTCCAATATTCAATTGCTTCAGCACATAGTGGTATTGTACTAGGAACTGATCATTCGGCTGAGAATATTACTGGATTCTTCACTAAGTTTGGTGATGGTTCTTGTGATATAGCTCCTTTATTTGGCTTGAATAAAAGACAAGGTAAAGCAATCTTAAAATATTTAGATGGTCCAGAACATTTAATTAATAAAGTACCTACTGCCGATTTAGAAGAAGATAAACCAGCTTTACCAGACGAAGAAGCTTTGGGAGTAACTTATGATGTAATTGATGACTTTTTAGAAGGTAAAAAAATAAATGAAAAAGATCAAGAAATTATTCAGAATCACTATGTAAGAAATGCACATAAAAGAGAAATGCCTTATACAAGATATACTTGGCCAAAATAATGCGTGACTTTCATAAGTTTGATTGATAAAATAATTCCAGTATTTTAATAAATGGAGGGTTTGCATGTCAGCTATATTAGATAATCCATGGCTAATGGTACTTTCTATATTTGTAATTAATATAGTATATGTATCCTGTTTAACAATGAGAACGATTTTAACACTAAAAGGATATCGATATATAGCCGCTGCTGTGAGTGTACTTGAAGTAGTCGTTTATGTTATCGGATTAGGTTTAGTAATAAATAGTCTTGACCAAATTCAGAATATATTAGCTTATGCACTTGGATTTGCAACGGGTATTATTGTAGGCATGAAGATAGAAGAAAAGATAGCATTAGGTTATATCGTTGTGAACGTTACAACTGCAGAATATGAAACAGATTTACCTAGAAAGTTGAGAGACTTTGGGTATGGTGTCACACATTATGTTGCAAAAGGAAGAGATGGAGATCGTCTTGTAATGCAAATATTAACACCACGTAGATTTGAATTGAAATTAATGGACACAATAAAACAGTTAGATTCAAAAGCTTTTATTATTGCATATGAACCTAAAAACATCCACGGTGGTTTCTGGGTTAAAGGTGTACGAAGTAAAAAATTAAAGGCGTATGATACTGATGAAGTTTAGAGTTGAAGAAAATGAAACGATAGAAATGTGTCTTAATAGAATGAAAGAACAAGGTTATACACCAGTGAAAAGATTTGAAAAACCTGTCTTTATTGAAAAGAAGAACGGTGATATTGAAGTACTTAGACAAGAAATACAATTTGTAGGCAAAAAAATGAATGATTAAATGATTGTTTGAAATCAAAATACCCTTGGAAGTTAGTCGAAAAATATAACTTCCAAGGGTGTTTTATTTTCATATTGTCTTTATTGTTTATGAAAAAACAAAGATGCGATTATAAGGACATATAAATTATAAATGGGAAACTACTTTCAATTTATTATCCGACTGTTACAATATATAATGAGAGAGATAAATGATTTAACAATCTAATTACGAACTTTATTTGATATTTTATAAATAATGTACGTGTTACAAAATGTTTGTTATAATGTAAATGACTAAAAAATGATAGGAGAATTTATCAATGATTGAACGTTATTCTAGAGAAGAAATGGCTAATATTTGGACTGAACAAAATCGTTTTGAAGCATGGTTAGAAGTTGAAATACTAGCGTGTGAAGCATGGAGCAAGTTAGGACATATTCCAGCTGAGGATGTTAAACTAATAAGACAAAATGCTAAAGTCGACGTTGATAGAGCTAAAGAAATTGAACAAGAAACGCGCCATGATGTCGTAGCGTTTACTAGACAAGTATCTGAAACATTAGGTGAAGAACGTAAATGGGTACATTATGGTTTAACGTCAACTGATGTTGTTGACACTGCGCTTAGTTATGTAATTAAACAAGCTAATGAAATTATAGAAAAAGATATAGAAAGATTTTTAGAAGTCTTAAAGAATAAAGCGATTGAACATAAGACAACGTTAATGATGGGTAGAACACATGGTGTACATGCTGAGCCAACAACATTTGGTATAAAAATGGCACTTTGGTATACAGAAATGAAACGTAACTTAGAAAGATTCAAACGTGTACGTGAAGAAATTGAAGTAGGAAAAATGAGTGGCGCAGTTGGTACTTTTGCGAATATTCCACCTGAAATTGAAGAGCATGTATGTAAAGAATTAGGTTTAGATTATGCACCTGTTTCTACACAAACACTACAACGTGATCGCCATGCTTATTACATTGCAACTTTAGGCTTAATTGCAACTTCTATTGAAAAATTTGCAGTAGAAGTACGTGGTTTACAAAAAACTGAAACACGTGAAGTAGAAGAAGCATTTGCAAAAGGTCAAAAAGGATCATCAGCAATGCCACACAAACGTAATCCAATTGGATCTGAAAATGTAACAGGTTTAGCTCGTGTTATTAGAGGATATGTTACAACTGCATATGAAAATGTACCATTATGGCATGAAAGAGATATCTCTCATTCATCAGCTGAAAGAATCATGTTACCAGATGTTACAATTGCTTTAGATTACGCTTTAAATAGATTCACTAATATCATTGATAGATTAACTGTTTATCCTGAAAATATGAAACGTAATATCGATAAGACATTTGGACTTATTTATTCACAACGTGTTATGTTAACACTTATTAATAAAGGAATGGTTAGAGAAGAGGCTTATGATATCGTTCAGCCAAAAGCAATGGAATCATGGGAAACACAAACACCATTTAGAACTCTAGTAGAACAAGACGAGAAAATTACGAACTTGTTAAATGAAACTGAATTAGATGAATGTTTCGATGAAAAGCATCACTTAAATCAAGTAGATACTATATTTAGAAGAGCTGGTATTGAATAAAATTCTTTATACTGTACTTTAATAGGTTAGTGCGTTAAAATGCAATTAATGAACTTATATTAAACAGGGGTTGATTTTTTGCAAATCGAAAAATTAAGAGGTAAAGCATTAGACGAACTATTTGATGCTGTACTAACGCTAGAGACTAGAGAAGAATGTTATCAATTTTTTGATGATTTATGTACTGTCAATGAATTACAGTCATTATCACAACGATTACAAGTTGCGAAAATGATCAAACAAGGATTCACATATGCACATATCGAGAAAGAATCTGGTGCATCAACTGCGACTATTTCTCGAGTTAAAAGATCTTTACAATGGGGTAATGATGCATACACGATGATACTTGAAAGAATGAATATTGATTTTGAAAAATAAATAGTAAGAATATTTTTTGAGATTGGGATATAAATGTCCTAGAAATTTATAATAATCATTTTGGTAGCTCATAGAGCTATCATCAGAATGCCAGCAAAGTAATAGACTTTGTTGGCATTTTTTTATGCGCATGCTTTCCGCGGGCAGATAAGGGTAGCGTTAAAAGCATTTCTAGGCAAAACCGCTGATAAGAGGTGCGTTAAAAGCAGTACTAGGCAAAATTGCTGATAAGAGGTGTGTTAAAAGCAGTACTAGGCAAAACTGCTGATAAGGGTAGCGTTAAAAGCAGTTCTAGGCAAAACTGCTGATAAGGGTAGCGTTAAAAGCAGTTCTAGGCAAAACTGCTGATAAGGTTAGTGTTAAAAGCAGTACTAGGCAAAACTGCTGATAAGGTTAGTGTTAAAAGCAGTACTAGGCAAAACTGCTGATAAGGGTAGTGTTAAAAGCAGTACTAGGTAAAACTGCTGATAAGAGTATCTATAAAAGCAGATTTGAATACAAAATGAAGCTTAAGACATAAATATCCTAAAACTTTAAAAAGAGCAGAAATTCAATTTTAATAATGAATTTCTGCTCTTATTTTTGTATAAAAATGAATATTTTCAACGATTTTGTAAAGTGCTGACGCCTGAGGGAATAGTATGAGTGAGAGACTACAGGCTCGAACCATACCCCTAGGCAAGCATGCACGAACAAAATCGTAAGATTGTATAAAAAGGTAGGCAAACATGCACGAACAAAATCGTACGATATGCTTATTTATTTTGATTAATTATTAAAATAGTAATATAATAATTAAATTCAGTAAATTAAGGAGCGTTACACATGAAGAAACTATTTTTAATCGTTGGAATATCTTCTATAGTGTTAAGTGCATGTGGCGTAAATAGTGATTCAAGCAATCATTCAAATACAGAAGATAAATCATCTACAGAAGAACAATCTAATGGTCAAAATAACAAAAATAATCAAAAAAATGAGCAACCTAATATTAAGAAGAAAGATGGCATAACTTATGTTGATGGTCATGTTTTCGCAAATAAGAAAGTAGACTTACCTAGTGATTACGCACCAGGTGAAAATAGAACTGCAAGAACTCAATTGAACCAACTGATTCAAGATGCTAGAAATGATGGATTAGATGTTGTTTTTAGAAGTGGATACCGTTCATATGAAGAACAAGAACAGTTATATAATGATTATGTAGCAAGAGATGGAGAAAAAGCAGCAAATCAATATAGCGCGAAACCAGGTAAATCAGAACATCAAACTGGATTAGCATTTGATGTGGGATCTAATAAAGCGACTGATGATTTTAGAAAATCTTTTGGTAATACAAACGAAGGAAAATGGATTAAAGAGCATGCACATAAATATGGTTTTATCGTGAGATATCCTAATGGTAAAGAGAACATTACAGGTTATCAATATGAACCTTGGCATTTAAGATATGTAGGTAAAGATTTAGCAAATGAAATAAATAAGCAAAATACAACATTAGAAGAATACTATAATTATGGTATGTAAGAAGCGAAAAGTTCGCTTCTTTTTTTATGTGAATCAACCTATTTAGTTTCGGAATTTAAAGGTAAAAATGCTATAATTAATCTTATGATATTTAAAGGAGTTTAACTATGTACGATATAAAGTTATGGAAACATGTGTTTAAATTAGATCCTGCTAAATCCATTACAGATGAGGATTTAATGATGGTATGTGAATCTGGTACTGACGCCATTATAATTGGTGGTACAGATAATGTTACAGAAGATAATGTATTAAATCTTATGAGTCGAGTTAGACGCTATCCATTACCATGTGCTTTAGAAATTTCTAATATTGAAAGTGTTGTACCTGGTTTTGATTTTTATTTTGTACCGAGTGTATTAAATAGTAATAAAGTTGATTACCACAATGGTATACTTCAACAAGCAATAAAGAAATATGGTTACATGATGGACTTTGATGAAATATTTCTTGAAGCTTATGTCGTCATGAATGAGGATAGTAAAGTTGCTAAACTGACAGATGCTAGAACTCATTTGGATATTGAAGATTTGATAAGTTATGCAAGAATGGTCGACAAGTTATATCACATGCCAATATTTTATTTAGAATATAGTGGGAAATATGGAAATGTTGATGAAGTGAAAGAAGTGAAAGAACATTTAGAAAATGCTCAGTTAATATATGGTGGCGGCATTAACAATAAAGAAAAAGCTAAAGAGATGGCTGAATTTGCTGATACAATCGTGGTTGGCAATATTATATATAAAGATTTGAAGAAAGCTTTACAAACAGTAAAAGTAAAACAATAAAGGAAGGTTTTTATGAACGCATTGTTAGATAGAATGAATGACGAACAAAAACAAGCAGTCCAAACAACTCAAGGCCCATTACTTATTATGGCAGGTGCTGGTAGTGGTAAGACAAGAGTGTTAACACATAGAATCGCATATTTATTAGATGAAAAAGAAGTTAATCCTTACAATGTGTTGGCTATTACATTTACAAATAAAGCAGCTAAAGAGATGAAAGAAAGAATTAGTCATTTAGTTGGACCTGAAGCTGAAAGCATTTGGATTTCAACATTCCACTCAATGTGTGTAAGAATCTTAAGACGCGACATTGATCGTATAGGAATTGAAAGAAACTTTACTATTATTGATCCTACTGACCAAAAATCTGTTATAAAAGAAATTTTGAAAAAGGAAAACATTGATAGTAAAAAGTATGAACCTAGAACATTTATTGGAGCAATATCAAACCTCAAAAATGAATTAAAGACTGCCGAAGATGCAGAAAAAGAAGCAAATGATTTCTATGCAATGATGGTTGCACGTGTATATAAAGGATATCAAAATAAATTATTGAGAAATCATGCGTTGGATTTTGATGATTTAATTATGATGACGATTCAACTGTTTGATCGTGTACCTGAAGTATTAGAATTTTATCAAAATAAATTCCAATATATTCATGTGGATGAATATCAAGATACAAACAAAGCGCAGTATACACTTGTTAATTTATTAGCAAGTAAATTTCAAAATATTTGTGTAGTGGGTGACTCTGACCAATCTATTTATGGTTGGAGAGGCGCGGATATTAAAAATATTTTATCGTTTGAAGAAGATTATCCAAAAGCACAAACAATCTTTTTAGAACGCAATTACAGGTCTACAAAAACGATTTTAACAGCTGCTAATGAAGTAATACGTAATAATTCAGAGCGTAAACCAAAAGCTTTATGGACAGATAATACATCAGGTGAAAAAATTAAATATTATGAAGCTACAACTGAAAGAGACGAAGCGGAATACGTTATTCGTGAAATCTTAAAGAAAAAACGAGAAGGCTATAATAATCAAGATATAGCTATATTATATAGAACGAATGCTCAATCTCGTGTACTTGAAGAAACATTCTTGAAATCAAATATTCCTTATACAATGGTTGGCGGAACGAAATTCTATGATCGTAAAGAAATTAAAGACATACTTAGTTATTTAAGATTAGTTTCAAACAGTAATGATGATATAAGTTTTGAAAGAATTATTAATACACCTAAACGTGGTGTAGGTCCAACATCTGTTCAAAAAATCGCACAATATGCAGCTATGAATAACTTGAGTTACTTTGATGCTTTAGGTGAAGTTGATTTTATAGGATTATCTAAAAAGGTCACTCAAGAAGGTGCTGATTTTTATGAGATGATGAATAACTTAATGCAACAGCAAGAGTTTTTATCTATTACTGAACTTGTTGAACAAATATTAGATAAATCTGGATATAGACGTATGCTTGAAAATGAACAAACGATTGAATCTCAAAGTAGACTTGAAAATATTGATGAATTCTTATCAGTTCCTAGAGACTATGAGAAAAATACACCTATAGAAGAACAATCACTTATGAATTTCTTAACAGATTTATCATTAGTTGCAGATGTTGATAATGCTGATCTAGAAGCGGGCGTTACATTGATGACAATGCACTCTGCAAAAGGATTAGAATTTAAAGTTGTCTTTATAATTGGTATGGAAGAAAGTATTTTTCCACACTTTAGAAGTTTACAATCTGGCGAAGAACATGAAATGGAAGAAGAGCGAAGAATCGCATATGTTGCTATAACACGTGCTGAACAAGAGCTTCATTTATCTCACGCCACAACGCGTACATTATTTGGTAGATCTCAAGCTAATATGAAATCTAGATTCTTAAAAGAAATTCCAGAAGATTTACTGGATGGTGTTAAGCCGAAAACTTCGTTTAAAACAAAACAGACTTCTGCACCGAAACGTGGATTTGCAGGACGTATGAATACGCAACAAAAACCAGAAACTTCATGGAATGTTGGTGATAAAGTTACTCATAAATCATGGGGAGAAGGTATGGTCAGTGCTGTAAATGATAAAAATGGTTCAGTTGAATTGGATATTATATTCAAAAAAGAAGGACCAAAACGTTTATTAGCTCAATTTGCACCAATTGAGAAAAAGGGAGAGTAAACTATGGATGAATTAAAAACAAGAGTTGAAGAACTTCATCAACTGTTACATCGTTATAATCGCGAATATCATGTATTAGATAACCCAACAGTACCTGATAGTGAATACGATAAGTTATTAAATGAATTAATTTCTATAGAAGAACAGCATCCTGAATTAAAGACGGCTGATTCACCAACTGTTAGAGTTGGTGGACCACCGTTATCTCAATTTGAAAAAATTAATCATGACACGCCTATGTTGTCTTTAGGGAATGCTTTTAATGAGGAAGACTTAAAAAAGTTTGACCAACGAGTTAAAGAAAAAGTAAATCATGTTAAATACACTTGTGAATTGAAAATTGATGGGCTTGCAGTTTCACTAAAGTATGTTAACGGACGCTTTGTGCAAGGCTTAACACGAGGTGATGGCACAACAGGTGAAAATATAACCGAAAACTTAAAAACAATACATGCAATCCCTTTAACAATTAAAGAACCACTATCTATAGAAGTTCGTGGTGAAGCATTTATGCCTAGAAAGTCATTTATGTCTTTAAATGAAATTAAAGAGAAAAATGGTGACCAACTTTTTGCCAATCCTAGAAATGCAGCTGCAGGTTCTTTAAGACAGCTCGATTCTAAATTAACCGCAAAAAGAAAACTTGATATATTTCTATATAGTGTAAATGATTTAACAGAAATAGAAGCGGCTAGTCAATCTGAAGCATTGAATAATTTAGACGAATTAGGATTCAAAACGAATAAAGAAAGAGAAACTTTTGATGATATTGATGGGGTCTTATCTTTTATTAGTAAATGGACGGAACAAAGAAATCAACTGTCCTACGATATTGATGGTATAGTCATAAAAGTAGATGATCTCAGTCAGCAAGAAGAACTGGGCTTTACACAAAAGTCTCCGAGA
This sequence comes from Mammaliicoccus fleurettii, assembly GCF_002018435.1. Taxonomy (NCBI): domain Bacteria; kingdom Bacillati; phylum Bacillota; class Bacilli; order Caryophanales; family Staphylococcaceae; genus Mammaliicoccus; species Mammaliicoccus fleurettii. Next base: position 25,029 of record NZ_MWJM01000016.1, read on the forward strand.
TGGGCAATTGCATATAAATTCCCAGCTGAAGAAGTGTTAACAACTTTAAAAGATATTGAGCTTAGTATTGGAAGAACTGGTGTCGTAACACCTACAGCAATACTAGAACCTGTTAAAGTAGCAGGGACAACTGTATCAAGAGCATCTTTACATAATGAAGACTTAATACACGAAAAAGATATTCGTATAGGTGATAAAGTTATTATCAAAAAAGCTGGAGATATAATACCTGAAGTTGTTAGAAGCATTGCTGAAGATAGAACTGACGATAGTGAAGTTTACCATATGCCAACGCACTGTCCTAGCTGTGAACATGAGTTAGTCAGAATTGAAGGAGAAGTTGCGTTAAGATGTATAAATCCTAAATGTCCTGCACAACTTGTTGAAGGTATGATTCACTTTGTTTCTAGACAAGCAATGAATATTGATGGTCTAGGTGATAAAATAATAGAACAACTTTATCAAAATGATAAAATTAAAGATGTTGCTGATTTATATTACTTAACAGCAGAAGATTTGTTACCTTTAGAACGTATGGGTGAGAAAAAAGTTCATAATTTATTGACTGCAATCGAAGCATCAAAAGAAAAGTCTTTAGAACATTTATTGTTCGGATTAGGTGTTAGACACCTTGGAACAAAAGCTAGTAGAATTATATCTGAAAAATATGAATCAATTGATCGATTATTTGAAGTGACAATTGATGATTTAACATTAATACCTGATGTAGGGCATAAGATGGCTCAATCACTTGTTACTTATATGGAAAATGAAGATATTAAAGTATTAATAGACAAGCTAAAAAAGAAAAATGTTAATATGTCTTATACAGGTACAAAACAATCTGAAATAGAAGGTCATCCTGATTTTAGTGGAAAAACATTTGTGTTAACTGGTAAAATGGCAGAGATGTCAAGACCAGAAGCTACAAAAGTAATCCAATCACTTGGTGCAAAAGTAACAGGAAGTGTAACAAAAAATACAGATGTTGTTATTGCTGGTGAAGATGCAGGTTCCAAACTAGAAAAAGCTGAAAAATTAAATATCGAAGTTTGGTCAGAAGAAGATTGGTTAAACAAATATCGTAATATCAATGAATAGAGGTTAAAGATATGAAAAAAGGGTTTCTTATTTTAGCGTCTGTAATATTGCTTTCAGCATGTTCATCAGATACTACTCAAAAAGCAGATCAAGAAAAATCTGATAAAGAAAAAGAGCAAACAAAACAAATATCTACAGGAATGCAAATTTCTAGCGATTATTACCGTACTTTATTACCATTCAAAGTCAGTGCTGCTAGAGGATTAACACAAGACAACATGATTTCAAGTTATAACAGTGAAGCATTCGAAAGTGGTTTGTTAGATATAAGTAAACAAACATTTTCACCAGATGATTACCTATATAGAGATGGACAGTTTTTAGATAAAGATACAGTAAGTGCGTATTTAGCACCTAAATATACTAAAGCAGAAATTAAGGATATGAGTGATGAAGAAAAAGAGCAAAGTAAAGCTAAAGAAAACCTAGGACTCAATCCAACGCATGATGGAGAAACAGATCCTGAAAAAATAGCAGATAACTCACCTACATACTTATCTCATATAATCGAACAAGACTATTTCACAGAAAGTGATGCTAAAAAACAAAAAATATCTGGAATGACAATTGGTTTAGCAATGAATAGTGAATATGTTTATCAAAAAGAAGATTATGGTGAAACTTATACTAAAAACTTAGATAATAAAGAAGTTCAGAAAAAAGGTAAAGAGATGGCTGAAGAAATATTATCTCGCTTACGTGTAAGAGATGATCTTAAAAATGTTCCTATTAATTTTGCTATCTTCATTCAATCAGGTGAAGGTGATATTAAACCTGGAAAATTTGTTGCCCATGCATCTAGTGAAGGCGGTAAAAGAACAGTAAAAAGTTGGGAAAAAATTAATCAAAAAAATGTTACACTCCCATCTTCTGAAGCATCAAACTTAGACAAAAATTTAAATACTAATTTTGAACAGTTTAATCAAGACTTACAAAAGTACTTCCCGAATTTCACACAATCAGTTGGTACTGGTAAGTTTGATGATGACAAACTTACTGAACTTGAAGTGAAAATTCCACTTGATTATTATGGAAAAGCTGAAGTAATAGGGGTTACACAATATGTAGCTGATTTATCTCAAAAATATTTCAAAGGTGTAGATGATATTGAAATATCAATTGTTGATGGGGAAGAACCACAAGCTTTAATTACAAAAGATAAAGACGATGATGAACCACAAATTCATATTTATAAGTAGTGATTAGAATAGAAATTTATTTTATAAAAATGTTTCTCTATAACAAAAAAGCTCTGAACAACCTTTAATAGGGTGTTCAGAGCTTTTTGTTTAATTAGTCTTCTTTTAAAACACGATTCATATGATCTAAACTATCAATAACTTCTTTTGTTGGTTTTTTAGTAAATGAACTTACTACTACTGTAACAACGACGTTCGTAAAGAAACCTGGAATGATTTCATATAGTTCGAATATGCCGCCATGACTCTTCATCATAATCCAGAATAATACAACGATAGAAGAAGTAACCATACCTGCAATAGCGCCGTTCTTAGTTAAACCTTTCCAATATAATGACATTAATACAAGTGGACCAAATGCAGCACCAAATCCTGCCCAAGCATTACCTACAAGGTTTAAGATTGTGTCGTTAGGTGTCCATGCAAGTAATATAGCTATAACTGCAACTAATAATACTGCAAATCTACCTATCAAAACAAACTCTTTATCACGGTCTGCTTCAAGACCACGCTTTTTAGTTATGATTCTGTAGAAATCTTGTGTTAAAGCACTTGATGTTACTAATAATTGTGAAGATATTGTACTCATAATAGCTGCTAAAATAGCTGCTAAGAAGAATCCACCAACTAATGGATGGAACAATACTTGACTCATTAAAATAAATATTGTTTCTGGATTATCGATTGTATGACTTGTTTCATGAATGTAAGCAATACCTGTTAAACCTACTAAACATGCACCAATTAATGAAATAGCCATCCAACCTATACCAAAACGTCTAGCTTTAGGTAATAATTTGTGAGATTTAATTGACATAAATCTTACTATAATATGTGGTTGTCCAAAATAACCAAGTCCCCATGCAATTAGACCAATAATACTAATAGCTGAAGTACCTTTAAATAAATCTAAGTTTGATGGTTTAACTTCTGCCACTGTATTAAAAGTGTCTAAACCATTTAATGTTAATAATGCCGCAATAGGTACCATTACCATTGCTATTAACATAATCACACCTTGGAAGAAGTCTGTAAGTGAAACAGCTAAATATCCTCCAAAGAAAGTATATAATACAACTATACCACCCGTTATGATAATACCTAGTCTGTAGTCAACTCCGAAAGCACTTTCGAATAAAGTACCACCAGAAACCATACCTACTGAGGTATACAACGTAAAGAATACTACAATAATAATCCCTGAAATAATTTTTAATACATGTGTATCATCTGCGACACGTTTCTCAAAGAAATCTGGAATTGTAATTGCATTTCCAGTATGTTCAGTATAAACACGTAATTTCGGTGCTACTAATATGTAATTTAACCATGCACCTACTGTTAAACCGATTGCTAACCATGTTGCTGATAATCCAATGTTGTAAACTTCACCTGGAAGTCCCATAATCATCCAACCACTCATATCGGATGCACCAGCGGATAATGCTGTTACATAAGGACCTATACTACGGCCACCTAGCATGTACTCATCTAAATTGCTTGTTGATTGTTTATAAGCATAATAACCAATTGCTAATAAAACTACAAAGTAGACTATAATCATGAAGTAAGTCTGCCAGCCTGAAGCAACTCCAGAACTAGCGTCAATTTGTCCTAAAATAAACATATTCCCGCTCCTTTATTTTTTATATTTTTTAAAGTTGCACGTTGACCATTATACACAACTGAAATAATAATCAAAGGGTAAAAAGTAACTTTTGTGCTTATCTAGTCTACCATGTTTATTAAATTGTGTCACAATTTGTCCACAAATATAAATTATGATAAGTTGCTTAATAGCTTGTTCTATAAGCGTTTTCGCAAGATGTGATTTAATATTTTTATAAGTCTAAATTTTAATGAATAAAATTTTAAAAAGAATTTTAATTTTTTAATATTTTTTCCATTTCGTCGAACTTTTTAATGTCTTCAGGAGCTTTCGTAAATAGACTGACTAATATTGTTAATACGAGACTTGATATAAATCCTGGAATAATTTCATAGAATTCAAAAATGCCACCGTGATCTTTCATGAATATCCAGAAAATAACAACGATTGAACCAGATAAAATACCTGCAATTGCTCCATATTTAGTGAGTCGTTTCCAATATAAAGATAACAAGACGAGTGGGCCAAAAGCTGCACCAAAACCAGCCCATGCATTACCAACTAAATTTAAAATCGTATCATTTGGGTTCCAAGCTATGTACATTGCAACTATTGAAACGATTAATACTGATAAGCGTCCTACAAGTACGAATTCTTTTTCGTGATCTTTATCTTGTAATGTTTTGCCTCTTATTAACATATAAAAATCTTGAGTTAATGCACTTGAAGTTACAAGAAGTTGAGAAGAAATCGTACTCATTATGGCAGCTAAAATTGCTGCTAAGAAAAATCCAGCAATTAATGGATGAAACAAAATTTGGCTCATAACAATGAATATTGTTTCAGGATTATCCACTTTTACATTTGTTTGTTCGACAAAAGCAATGCCTAGAAGTCCTGTAATACAAGCTCCGATTAATGAAATTGCCATCCAAGATATTCCGATTTTACGAGCTTTAGGCATAAGTTTATGTGATTTAATAGACATAAAACGTACTATTATATGTGGTTGCCCAAAATATCCTAATCCCCAAGCAAGTAAACTGATAATGCCAACAGTCGTCGTACCTTTAAACCAATCTAAGTTCGTTGGCTTGAGTTGACCGACTTCTGCAAAAGTATCTAGTCCATTTAATTTTAATAAAGCTACTATTGGAACAAGGACTAAAGCAAGTATCATAATGACACCTTGAAAGAAATCAGTTAATGAAACGGCGAGATAACCACCAAATAATGTGTATAGAATAACGATACTCGCAGCTATTAATAGACCTACGTGGTAATCTATACCGAAAGCACTGTTGAATAACACACCACCTGCAACCATTCCTGAATGTGTGTATAAAGTGAAAAATACTATAATAACTAGTCCGGAAATCACTTTTACAATTCTTGTATTATCTGATAAACGCTTTTCAAAATAGTCAGGTAAAGTTATCGCATTATCGGTTAACTCAGTATAAATTCTTAATCGAGATGCAACGAGCATATAATTTAACCAAGCACCGATTGTAAGTCCTATCGCTATCCAAGTTGCAGATAAACCAGTGCTATAAACGGAACCAGGTAACCCCATGATCATCCAACCACTCATATCTGAAGCACCTGCTGATAGGGCAGTTACTAATGGCCCTAAGTCTCTACCACCCAACATATATTCATCGAGCGTACTCGTCGAACGTTTGTAAGCATAGAATCCAATTGCTAGTAGAATTGCAAAATAAACAGTAATCATGACATATGTTTCCCAAGTAGTTTCGACCTTAACATTCTTAAATGCATTTCCAAGTATAAACATGAAAAACCACCTCTTACTCATTGACATAAAATTCAGAAAAAATTCTGATAATTTATTATACACAATGTATGCGCTTTCATGAAGCTAATTTTCAATAACTTTAGATTTTTATATGAAAATTTGGTAAAATTGTATGATGTTAGATTAACTAAGGAGGCGTCGCACATGACGAAGGTAACATCTGAGCAAGTTGAACATGTTGCTAATTTAGCTAGACTTGAAGTTTCACAAGACGAAGTCAATGAATTCACAAAATCTTTAGAGAAGATCTTAAACTTTGCAGGACAATTAGATGAAGTTGATACTGAAAATGTTGAACCAACATTCCATGTATTGGATTTACAAAATGTTCTAAGAGAAGATAAGAGTGAATTAGGAATTCCTCAAGAACAAGCATTACTTAATGCTAAAGAAAAAGAAGCGGGACAATTTAAAGTTCCAGCTATTATGAATGAGGAGGACTAAGGCATGACAATTCGTTATGAAACAATTGAGCGTTTATCAGAAATGATTAAAAATAAAGAAATTAAGCCATCTGAAATTGTAAGAGATATTTTTGAAGCAATTGAAGCAGATGATATAAATGTCAAAGCATTCTTAGCTTTAAACAAGGAAGAAGCAATTAAAAAGGCTGAAGAACAAGATAAACTACAAGCTGAAGATAAAATGGAAGGTAAGTTATTTGGTATTCCAATGGGTATCAAAGACAACATTATTACTGAAGGTGTAGAAACTACATGTGCAAGTAAAATGTTAGAAGGCTTTATTCCTATTTATGAATCAACAGTGATGAAACAATTAAATGCTGAAAATGGTATTTTAGTTGGTAAATTAAATATGGATGAATTTGCAATGGGTGGTTCAAATGAGAACTCTTACTTTAAGACAACTGTTAACCCATTTGACCATAAAGCAGTACCTGGTGGATCATCAGGTGGTTCAGCTGCAGCAGTAGCAGCAAGCTTAGTACCATTTGCTTTAGGTTCAGATACAGGTGGCTCAATTCGTCAACCAGCATCTTATTGTGGTGTAGTAGGTATGAAACCTACATACGGTCGAGTATCACGTTTTGGTTTAGTAGCATTTGCATCTTCATTAGATCAAATTGGCCCAATTACACGTAGTGTTAAAGACAATGCATTAATTTTAGAAACTATTTCTGGACACGATGCTCAAGACTCAACAAGTGCGCCAATTGAAAATGTGGATTTCACATCTGAAATTGGTAAAGATATTAAAGGATTAAAAATAGCTGTTCCAGAAGAATTTATTGGATCTGGTGTTTCTGAAGACGTTAAGAACTCAGTTAATGAAGCAGTTAAGACACTTGAGTCACTTGGTGCAACTGTAGACCGTGTATCATTACCAAATACGAAATACGGTGTTGCGAGTTACTATATTATTGCATCTTCTGAAGCTTCAGCTAACTTAGCTCGATTCGATGGTATCCGTTATGGTTATCATTCAAAATCAGCTCATACACTTGAAGAATTATATAAAAAGTCTCGTGGAGAAGGTTTTGGAGATGAAGTTAAACGACGTATTATGTTAGGAACATTTGCATTAAGCTCAGGTTATTACGATGCTTACTACAAAAAAGCTCAAAAAGTACGTACTTTAATAAAACAAGATTTTGAAAAAGTATTTAATGACTATGATGTTATCGTAGGACCAACTGCACCAACAACAGCATTTAACATTGGTGAACAAGTCGATGATCCATTGACAATGTATGCAAATGATATTTTAACAATTCCAGTTAACTTAGCAGGTGTACCTTCTATCTCAATTCCTTGTGGTAAATCAAATGGTCGTCCAATTGGTTTACAAATTGTTGGTAAACCATTCGATGAAAAAACATTATACAAAGTTGCTTATCAATACGAAACTCAATTTAACTTACATGATGACTATAAAACATTACAAGGAGTGTGAATCTGAATGCATTTTGAAACAATAATCGGCTTAGAAGTACACGTCGAACTAAAAACAGAATCAAAAATGTTTTCACCATCACCAGCTCATTTTGGTGCGGAACCTAATACAAATACAAACGTAATTGACTTAGCATATCCAGGTGTCTTACCAGTAGTTAACAAGACTGCTGTGGACTGGGCTATGCGTGCAGCAATGGCATTAAACATGGACATTGCTAAAGAATCTAAATTCGATAGAAAAAACTATTTCTATCCAGATAATCCAAAAGCTTACCAAATTTCTCAATTCGATCAACCAATCGGCGAAAATGGTTGGATTGATATTGAAGTAGACGGAGAAACAAAACGTATCGGTATTACGCGTTTACACATGGAAGAAGATGCGGGTAAACTATCACATAAAGATGGTTACTCATTAGTGGATTTAAACCGTCAAGGTACGCCATTAATTGAAATCGTATCAGAACCAGATATTCGTTCACCTAAGGAAGCTTATGCTTATTTAGAAAAATTACGTGCAATCATTCAATATACAGGCGTTTCTGACTGTAAAATGGAAGAAGGATCTTTACGTTGTGATGCAAATATATCATTACGTCCATATGGTCAAGAAGAGTTCGGTACTAAAGCAGAGCTTAAGAACTTAAACTCATTTAACTATGTACGTAAAGGTTTAGAACATGAAGAAAAACGCCAAGCAGAAGTATTATTAGCAGGCGGAGAAATTTTACAAGAAACACGTCGTTTTAACGAATCAACTGGAGAAACAATTTTAATGCGTATAAAAGAAGGTTCAGATGATTATCGTTACTTCCCAGAACCAGACTTAGTACCATTATATGTTGATGATGAATGGAAAGAGCGTGTTCGTAAGACAATTCCTGACTTACCAGACGTACGTAAAGAACGTTACGTAAATGATTTAGGATTGCCAGCATATGATGCTCATGTATTAACATTAACTAAAGAAATGTCAGATTTCTTTGAAGAAGCTATTAAACATGGCGCAGATGTTAAATTAACTTCTAACTGGTTAATGGGTGGCGTAAATGAATACTTAAACAAAAATCAAATTGAATTAAACGATACTGCACTTACACCTGAAAACTTAGCAGGAATGATTAAGCTAATAGAAGACGGTACAATGAGTAGTAAAATCGCTAAAAAAGTATTCCCAGAATTAGCACAAAATGGTGGAGACGCTCATCAAATTATGAAAGACAAAGGTCTTGTTCAAATTTCAGACGAAGCGACATTATTAGGATTTGTTACTGAAGCTTTAGATAACAATCCACAATCAGTAGAAGACTTTAAAAATGGTAAAGGTAAAGCAATGGGCTTCTTAGTTGGTCAAATTATGAAAATTTCAAAAGGACAAGCTAACCCACAAGTTGTTAACCAAATACTAAAATCAGAATTAGAAAAAAGATAAATATAAAGATATAAGTTAGAATTGAGAGACTTATATTAATTAACGCTCATTCATTAGCTAAACCTAATGAATGAGCGTTTTTTTTATCGTGTAAGGGACAAAATTCTGAGAATTGTCCGTAAGAGGGGCTGTCACTAAGGAGCATAATTCGGAATTCTGCCAGTAAGAACAACCTATTTACGCTCTATTATTTGCTGAAAATAACTTTCTTCATTTATGTTATTGCTTGCATGGTCGTTGAGTTAAAGTACAATGGTAATAAATCATATTGATAATGGAGGACTGACTGCACATGACACAATTAAAAATTGCTAAAAATGAAAATGAAGTTAATTTAGAATTAAGTCAAGCTAATAGACATGGTTTAATTGCTGGTGCTACTGGTACTGGGAAGACAATTACTTTAAAAGTTTTGGCTGAGCAATTCTCAAAAGCTGGTGTTCCTGTTTTTATGTCTGATATTAAAGGGGATATTTCTAGCATAGCTGAATCTGGTTCTATCAATGATAAAATTCAAGAACGACTAGACTTAGTAAAGCTTGATGAATATAGCAATAATGCGTATCCTGTAACTTTATTTGATATTTTTCAAAAAAATGGTGTTCCTGTAAGAACAACTATTACAGAAATGGGTCCTCTTTTAATTGGTAAATTATTAGACTTGAACAATACTCAGCTTGGTGTTTTAGATATTGTATTTAAAGTTGCTGATGAGAGTGGACTATTACTAATTGATATGAAAGACTTTAAAGCACTCTTAAAAGAAATAAATGCTAATAGGGCCGAGTATGCTGAAAAGTACGGAAATATTTCTTCTGCTTCTATAGGTGCGATTCAACGTTCGTTGTTAAGATTAGAATCTGAAGGTGCAGAAACTTTCTTTGGTGAACCAGCTCTAGAGTTAGAAGATTTTATTAAATTTGATGAGTCTGGTAAAGGTATGATTAACGTATTAGACGCATCTGTCTTATATCAAAAGCCAAAATTATATGCTACATTCTTATTGTGGTTATTATCTGAATTATTCGAGAGTCTACCTGAAGTTGGAGATCCTGAAAAGCCTAAAATTGTGTTCTTCTTTGATGAAGCTCATTTATTATTTAATGATAGTTCCAAGGAACTTATTGAAAAAGTTGAACAAGTTGTACGATTAATTCGTTCTAAAGGTGTAGGGATTTATTTTGTAACTCAAAATCCAATTGATATACCTGAATCTGTTCTCGGACAACTTGGTAACAGAGTTCAACATGCATTAAGAAGTTATACACCTAAAGACCAAAAAGCAATTAAAAGTGCAGCACAAACATTCAGACAAAATGAAAATTTTGATACAGCTCAAGTGATTGGAGAATTAAAAACTGGTGAAGCTCTTATTTCATTCTTAAATGAAGAAGGACAACCAAATATAGTTGAACGTGCATTTATCCGTCCTCCAGAAAGTAAAATTGGTGTAATTGATGAACATGTCAAAAAAGACCTTATAAATAATTCGCCATTGAACGAAACTTATAAAGAAACATTTGATCGAGAAAGTGCTTTTGAAATGCTGCAGAAAAAAATAGAAAAGCAACCAGAAACATCTGAAGAAAGTAAAAGTTCTAAGAAAACTAAAAATACACAAAAAGACTCAGAACCAAAGAAAAAAGAGAAGTCTTCTCAATTCCAAAAAGAAACTTCAAAATTACTTTCTACGGTAGGGAGACAAATTGGAAGAGAAATTGTGAGAAATATTTTTGGAACAAAAAAACGCTAATCATTTTTTACTTTCTTATATTTAACATTTGCTTTAATATAAAGATATAAGAAAATACAAGAGGGATCACAATGAAGAAAAAAGCTAGGATCATTTATAACCCAACATCAGGACGAGAAGTATTTAAAAGGGCATTACCTGATGTGTTAATTAAATTAGAACAAGCTGGATACGAGACAAGTGCACATGCTACCACAAGTGCTGGTGATGCAACAAATGCAGCTAGAGAAGCATTAAAGTACGATTATGATGTTATCATTGCAGCTGGTGGGGATGGTACATTAAATGAAGTGATTAATGGAATAGCAGAAGCTAAAAAACGTCCTAAATTAGGATTAATTCCTATGGGTACTGTAAACGATTTTGGTAGAGCACTACTTATACCGAATAGTATTATGGAAGCCGTTGATACGATTATTAAAGGTGATTTAGTGCCAGTTGATGTAGGTAAAATGAATAATCGTTATTTTATAAACATTGCTGGTGGCGGAAAAATTACAGAAGTATCATATGAAGCACCAAGTAAACTTAAAACGATGGTAGGTCCATTAGCCTATTATATTAAAGGTTTAGAGATGTTACCTCAAATTAAGGCGACAGATATTCGCATTGAATATGATGGAAATGTATTTCAAGGTGAAGCAATGATGTTCTTAATTGGCCTAACAAATTCTATCGGAGGATTTGAAAAGCTTGTACCTGATGCAGATATTAATGATGGGAATTTCACATTGCTCATTTTAGAAAAAGTGAACATTGCTGAACTAGGTCATATTATGACGCTTGCTTCAAGAGGTGATCATATCAATCACCCTAAAGTTCATTATTCAAAAGCTAAAACAATAAACGTTTCATCATTTGAACAAATTCAATTAAATGTTGATGGAGAATTTGGTGGCGTATTACCTGCTAATTTCTTGAACTTAAAACAACATATAGAAGTATTTTCTAAACTTGAAAGAGTGAAGAGAGAACATGGTATTGAAACGGTAGAAAAAGAACGAGAAAGATTACACGAAGAACTAACAGAAGAATAAATACAGGGGGACATTATTTTGTCCCTTTTTTCTATGTTTAACGTGAAAGAAGGAGTTATTATGGCAGGTATAGTTAATAAAAACGAAATATACACAGGACAAGTGATCGATTTTACACATGAAGGACATGGTGTTGTTAAATTTGATCGTTATCCTATTTTCGTACCAAATGCAATAAAAGATGAAACGATTGAATTTAAAGTTATTAAAGTAAAAAAGCAATTCGCTATCGGTAAATTAATAACAATTAAAGAAGCATCTGAAAAAAGAATTGAACCACCCTGTGAGTATTATAGCGTGTGTGGAGGATGCCAACTTCAACATTTGAGCTATAGAGCACAATTAGAAATGAAAAAAGAACAAGTTGTAAACTTATTTAAACGTAAATCAAACTTTGAAGATACGGTTATTCATGAAACAATCGGAATGGAAAATCCATGGCAATATCGAAATAAATCACAAATACCAGTGGGTAAGAATGAACAAGGCGAAATTGAGTTAGGTTTCTATAGACAGAGAAGCCATGATATCGTAAATATTGACCATTGTATGATACAAGATGAAAAACATGATCAAATTATGATTAAACTTAAAGCTTTATTAGAGCAAATTAATATAAGCATTTATAATGAGCGAAAACATAAAGGTGAGTTAAGACATATCATATTGAGAAGCGGATATTATACTGGAGAAACAATGGTTATATTTGTAACAAACAGCAAACAATTAAGCCATAAAAACAAAATTATAGAATATATCACGTCAGAATTTGATAATGTTGTAAGTATTAAACATAATATAAACTTAGAAAAATCAAACGTTATAATGGGTAATACGTCACATACATTGTATGGACAAGACACGATTTCTGACAAACTCTCAGAATTTCAGTTTAAAATATCTGACTCTTCTTTCTATCAAATCAATCCAGTACAAACAGAGAAATTATATAACAAAGCTTTAGAATATGCACAATTAGATGGAGAAGAAACAGTTATAGATGCATATTGCGGAATCGGGACAATAGGATCTTATATGTCACCAAAAGCTAAACATGTTTACGGCGTTGAAGTTGTAGAGCAAGCTATAGAAAATGCGAAAGAAAATGCAGAAATCAATCATATAGATAATGCGACATGGGAAGCAGGAAAAGCAGAAGAAATCATTTTAAAATGGCAAAAAGAAGGTATAAAGCCAGAAGTCGTAATGGTCGATCCACCAAGAAAAGGATGCGATCAAACATTTATTGAAACTTTAATAGAACTTTCACCTAAGAGAATTGTGTATATATCATGTAATCCAGCAACACAAGTAAGAGATGTAGAGATATTAAAAGGAAGTGGTTATCAATTAAAAGAAATCACACCTGTAGATATGTTTCCACATACTACACATGTAGAGACAGTTGCTTTAATAGAAAAAATAACTGATTAAACAGCTAGCCATTATTACTAATATAATGAGAAGAGGCAGAGACAATTAATTTGTTTCTGCCTCTTCTTTTTGAGCTATTTTATTGTATGAATGCGCATACATCTGTATAAATAAATTAAGGAGGGTTGTTTATGAAGAACGTATTAATGAGTGCCATATCGGTCTGTTTTTTATTGTCTGCTTGTGGTAGTGATTCTAGTAAAGATGCTAGTGAGAAGACTGAAGAAACAAATAACCAAACCCAAAATAATGCAACTAAACAACAGGGTGAATCGGATAATCAAAAAGATAGCAAGGAAACTAAAGGTGTTGAAACAGTGGTTGATAACTTAGATACGCCATGGAGTATTGCGAAGACTAGTGATACTTTTTATTTAACTGAGCGTCCTGGCAAGATTGTTAAGATTAAAGGGGATAAGAAGATAGAACAGAAAGTGAACTTAGAAGAAGATGTATCAACTGATGCTGAAGCTGGTCTATTAGGTTTAGTTCTTGCACCAGATTTTGAGAATTCTAATGAAGCTTACGCGTATTATACGTATGAAAATAATGATGGACAGTTCAATCGCATCGTGAAGTTGAAACTAGATGGCGATACATGGAATGAAGAAGCATTATTGTTAGATGATATTCCTAGTGGTCAATATCATCATGGAGGAAGACTGAAAATTGGACCTGATAATAAGTTATATGCAACAACCGGTGATGCTTCTGATGAACAAAATGCACAAGATAGAAATTCACTAGGTGGAAAAATTTTAAGATTGAACCTTGATGGTAGTAAACCAAGTGATAATGCATTTTCTAATTCTTATGTTTATAGTTATGGTCATAGGAATCCGCAAGGCATGGTTTGGACTTCAGATGATAAGATGTATGCGAGTGAACATGGTAATCAAGCGAATGATGAAATTAATGAAATTACAAAAGGACATAATTATGGATGGCCAGTAATTGAAGGTAATGAAGAAAAATCTAATATGGAATCTCCATTATTCACTTCAGGATCAGATGATACTTGGGCTCCATCAGGTCTTGCTTATCATGATGGGATAATTTATTCTGCTGCTTTACGTGGTGAAGGTATAATGAAGTTTGATATAAATAATAACAAAATGAATAAAGTTGCTTCTGATTATGGAAGAATTAGAGATGTTTATATCGTAAATAATGAAATATATTTCATTAGTAATAATTCCGATGGTAGAGGAAACCCTTCAGGTAATGACGATAAATTGTATAAAGTATCTTTAAGTCAATTGAAATAATAAAATGACATAAATTGTGTAATGATTAGTAATAACGGCATTTATATTTTATAATAAGCATGTAAAGATTATTAAGAATTGGTTTTATGGGGGAGTTAGATGCTTAAAATTGACTTAATTAACAACGTTTCTATTTTAAAAAGATTAGCGTTATTACAGTTTGTTCTATTTCTTTCACTAATACTAATTAGTTTTAAAGTTATAGCAAATGTTGTATATGTTTATGATGAGGGGTTTTTAAGGAATATCGTAACCGGGATAATTGGTTTAATTGTATTAGTATTTGTACATGAATTGATTCACGGTATTTGCTTTAAATTATTTAATCCTTCTTCTAAAGTTAAATATGGTTATATGAATGGTATGTTTTTTGCGACAATGCCTCATGCTATATTTAATAGGAAGCAGTTTTATATTATTTTGCTAGTACCTTTTGTCATAATAAGTTTAGCTTTACTTGTCTCTTTATTATGGCTACAAGTATCTTCTATCATTTATATCTTTTCTTTTCATGGTGCAGCTTGTATAGGGGATTTCTATATGGCTCAAATTATTTATAGTAATAAACAGATGAAATACGTTGAAGATACTGAAGTAGGAATTAATCTATTTTCAGAGAACAAAGACCTACAATCAACAAGTTAATAGAAATTTTGATATAATATATAGGAATTTGGGCAACCAACTTCCTATTTTTTTGTAGAGGTGTATACAATGGAACGGCGAATAATTCATATCGATATGGATGCTTTCTTTGCTCAAGTGGAAGTGAGGGATAATCCAACATTAAAAGGTAAACCAGTCATTATAGGTGGACGAGCTTCTGGTAGAGGTGTGGTTTCAACAGCTAGTTATGAAGCTAGAAAATTTGGTGTACATTCTGCAATGCCAATGGCTCAAGCACATAAACTATGTCCTGATGGTTACTATGTTCGTCCAAGGTTAAATCATTATAGAGAAGTTTCGAATGACATCATGGCTATCTTTAAGAGTTATACAGATATCGTTGAGCCATTATCATTAGATGAAGCATATTTAGATGTTACAGAGCTCGTTAGAAGAGACTTACCAGCTTCAATGATCGCACAGTATATCCAAAGAGATATTTACGATAAGACGCATCTTACATCATCTGCAGGTGTATCTTATAATAAATTTTTAGCAAAACTCGCCAGTGGAATGAATAAACCGAGTGGAAGAACAGTCATAGATTATGAAAATGCACACGATTTATTGATGTCATTACCTATAGGAGATTTTGCAGGTATTGGAAAAGTAACCGAAGAAAAAATGAAAGAAAAAGGTATCCATACTGGGAAAGACTTATATCAATATAATCAAATGGAAATGATTCAGCTATTTGGAAAAAGAGGCGTCAGTTTTTATAATAAAGTGCGTGGTATTGATCACTCTCATGTTAAACCTACAAGAATTAGGAAATCAATCGGAAGAGAAACAACCTTTGAAACAGACCAAAATGATGATGATTTCATATTAAACACTATACGTCAGTTAAGTGGAGAAGTTGCTAATAGAGCAGATAGACATGAATTAGCCGGAAGAACAATTACAGTTAAGTTAAAAACACACGACTTTGAAACACTTTCTAAACAAACTAGTAGCAATACACCAGTATACGATGAAGTGGAAATATATAATATCGCATATGATTTGTATAATTCTCTTAAAGATACCGACATAGCTATCCGCTTAGTTGGTGTATCCATTGGGAATTTAGTTTCTAGAACTTACCGTAATTTAACGATATATGATTTCATATAAACACTTAACTTGATATTTAATTTTATCCTTAGTATTCTAATATAAGTTATGAACGAGTTTCATTTAAAAGAAAAAAGGGTATTATTTAATACTTACAAATAAGAAGGTAGAGATTGATATGAAATTTAAATTTTCAATTATAGCGATTACAGTGTTATTGATTATATTATTTATTAAAAGCTCCATTGATACAGGTACATTTGATGTAATAAAATTACTAGGAATTGTTGCAATTGCAATATTGTTATTCTGGTTAGATAAAAAACTAGAAAGACCTGTTAACAAAGCAAGCTTGAGAAGAGATTTAAAAAAAGAATTTCAACACAAAGAATAATATTGAAAAACAGTGAAGAAATATAACATTTCGTCACTGTTTTTTTATACATATTTTTTATCAGATAATGATTTGCCATATATACTTAGGACTGAATCTAAATCTGGGTAATGTTTTAAGAGTCGGTACGTTATGATCGCACATGCTTTTGCATCATTTAAGGCATGGTGATGTCCTTTAAAATCAATATTATAGTACGACATCATAGGTGCCAAGCCATATCGGGGGTTGTTTATAGTTTTTCTTGCTAATATACATGAACAAAAATAAGTTAAATCAGGAATCTCAATATCAAGTTTCATGAGTGATTTAAACAATACATTCATATCAAATTTAGCATTATGAGCAACGACTGGTAAATCACCGATAAAGTCCATCATATATGGAAAGACAATATCAAATGTAGGTGAATTAGTTACGTCTGAAGGTTTGATTTTATGAATTTTAATATTCATACTAGAAAAATAATCTTCAGGATTCACTAAAGTATAAAAATTTTCCGTAATTTGATGATCAACTACTTTAACCATCCCTACAGAACATATACTTTCGGGACTACCGTTAGCAGTTTCAAAATCTAGTGCTACGAATGAAGACATTTCATCACTTCCTTTAGAACGTAATTATAATCATATAAGGACATAAAGTAAATCATGATGAATTATAAATATAAGGTGTTAAAAGTTGATTGAATGACCGTAAGTGAGTGTGTGTAAGGGACAAAATTCTGAGAAATGTCCGTAAGAGGTGCTGTCTAAGGAGCACAATTCAGAATACTGCCAGTTAGCGCAATCTAAGGAGCACAATTCAGAATTCTGCCAGTAAGCCCCACAACCAAGCCCCACAACCAAGCCCCACAACCAAGCCCCACAACCTGTCTCTTATACACATCT
>NZ_MWJM01000017.1:0-38407 GCF_002018435.1 Mammaliicoccus fleurettii
TATATTTTGTTAATACCATAGAAAAACCAATGGTTGATTACATCTAAAGATATTACACAAAATTATGGACTTGACTTTTACTGATACCACTTAGTCACAGAATACCTTTATTCTCACAAGTCAGAAAAAATAAGAGCAAAAATTCAATGTTAACATTGAATTTTTGCTCTTATTAATTTTCCAGAACTTTTGTATCCGGACTACTTTGAATTTATTATTTTAAGTCGTGAATTGCGTTAGCGATTGATTCAAATACATGTTCAATATCTGATTTTTCGATACAACTAAATGCAATTCTAATGTCTGTTTTGTTTAAAGCAATAATACCAATACTATAGTTATTAATGAGATGTAATCTTAATTCTTCTGGGTCTACATCTTTTACTTTAACAGCCATAAAGTAGCCTGAATTAAATGCATACGGTGTCCACAATTCTTTATATGCATCACGATATGCAACTTCTTTAGTTACTTCATATCTTTCTTTCAAAATATTAATGTTTTGATCAATTTGTGATTGGAATGAAGGATCTTCCATTGCATGAATAATTGCTGTTTGGCTAGGTAAAGAACAACTAGATAAATTACTTCTAATTAATCCTTTTAATTTTGCTACTAATACATCTTTAACTTTCTCGTTCTTGCTGCCAAAAGTTAGGAACCCTACTCGGAATCCCCAAGCGAAATACTCTTTTGTTGCACCATCTATTTTGACTGGCATAACATTTTCATGGTCTAACTGTGTTAAAGCTGTAAACACAGATTGTTTATATACATCCTCAAAGAACAAGCCATAATAGGCATCATCTACTAATGTAATAACTTGTGTGCCTTTATCTGCTAATTTTTTAATTGATGCTACCATTTCCTCAACTTCTTTAACCACTGGCGTATAACCTGTTGGATTATTAGGGAAATTTAATACTAATACTACTTTTTCTTTATTATAATTCTCAAGAACATTTTTGAAATATTCTAATGTAAAGCTTCCATCTTCCTCAAAAGCTTGATAAGTTTCAATATTAGCACTATGTCTTACACCAAATGCTAGTTTATAGTTACCCCAGTTATGTTCTGGTAACAAAATTGTATCTTGAGCATTTACAAATAAATCACCAGCTAATGATAAACCATGTGTTAATGCATTAGTGACTATTGGCTTAGAAATGTCATTAGAACTTAAATCAGGATTATCTTTTAAAATTTTCTTTTCCCAAAGTGTACGTAATCTCTCATCACCCTGTGGTGGAGAATAAGGGAAAATATCACTTGGATCTTGATCACCAAACTGATTATATAAAGCATCTGCGTACATGATACCTTCGTCAGTTGTAGCCATACCAATCGTAGCATTATATTTAGTGCCTTTTGCTTCACCAGATTGTGATAATATACCTTTTGGATAATAAATTGATTTACCTAAATCAGAAAGCATATCTAATAATACTGGATATTCCTTTTTCAATTGTTCGTTCAATTCTAAAGCTAGTGGGTTCATAGAAAGTCATCCTCTTTCATTGTTATGATACCTCTATACTAGACGAGAATTATAAAAATTAAAAGCATGTTTACTAAATTTCATAATTTATTTTTAAAAGTACTTATCCTTTTGGATTACAATATAAAAATTGATATAATATAAATTAAGAAAAGGAGTCAATTTTATGTCTACAATTACAAAAGCTCTATTAGGATTAGCGATTGTCTCATTAATTATTGGATTAGGTTTTGAAATTAGCGGACAATCTGGTATTCAATTTACATTAGCATCCATTTTATTTTTAGTTGCTGCCTTCATTAGTAGAAGTAGTGATCGTAAAAAGAGCAATAAAAAGAAATAACAGGCTGGACAATTAAATGTCTCAGCCTGTTATTTTAATATTTCACTTTATTTCGTTTGCGATTAGATTTTGTAATACTTTTCCATTCTTGTTTCTTCTCTGAAGCTGCTTTCTTTGATACCTTAGATTCATTAAACGCTACTTCTCTGAGTAGCTTTAAATAATTGTCGTATCTACTTTGATCTAATTCACCACTTTTTATAGCTTCTTGAACCCTACATTCTGGTTCATTATCATGAGAACAATCTTTGAATTTACAATATTTTGCTAAATCCATAATATCTTCAAAACTATTCTCAATAACTTCTTTATCAGCTGATATCGAAAGACTTCTCATACCCGGCGTATCTATTATAATCCCATTAGGTTCAATGAAATATAATCCTCTATGAGTAGTTGTATGACGACCTTTACTGTCTGCATCTCTCGTTGAATTTACTTTTAATGTATCATTGCCTATCAAGTAATTAGCAATACTGGATTTACCCACTCCAGAAGAACCGACTAAAGTAGCCGTCATACCTTCATGAAATCTATTTTTTATTTGTTCTAAATTGATACCTTTAGTTACACTTGTTACGATAATTGGTATATCTTTCACTCTATCTTCTACAAGCTTTACCTTATCTTTATAATCCTCTATTGTATCCATTTTATTCAATATAATGACTGGGTTAGCTTTACTCTCATTTATTTGAATTATATATCTTTCTAATCGATTTAAATTGAAATCGTTGTCCAAACCCATTACGACAAATACTTCATCTAAATTTGTCGCAATATATTGATTTAGTGATTCATGTTTTTTTGATTGACGTTTTAATTCACTAATTCTCGGTAATATATCAATAATTAATTGAAAATCAGCTAATTCGTTAACTATTACCCAATCTCCTATTGCAGGAATAGAATTATTTTGAACTAATTTTTGTGTAATTTCTCCTTTACATTCACCTTTTGTTGTTAAAATTCTAAAATGATTTTGAGCAACAAATGATATTCTTCCAAGTTGAAAGTCGCTTGTAAAGTATTCTTCGAAAAAATCTAGCTGTTCTTTTTTGATGCCTAGTTGGTATAAATTCATTTAATTCCCCTTATAATTTATATATTAGGAATTATGGCCACCCATTCTTAAGTTATCTTGAAACAAGTTATTTAATACCATCATAAAACATCATCCTTTCAACTTTATTAACATTATTGTAAGGGAATACTTTATTATAAGCAATATTTCATAGTAATTAGCCACTTAAGATAAATAAGTACATACAGTTTAAATATGTTAAAATTTCAATAGGAGTGATAATTATGACTTTATATCAAAAGTTTATTCATACCAAAGCCGGTGAAATGTTAGCAATTGCTGATGAAACGCATTTATTAATGTTGCATTTTATTAATAAGCCTTCTCTTGAAGAAGAATTACAAATTGTTAAACAACAACTTAAGACTGATGTACTTTTACAAAGTAATAAAGTATTAGATAATCTTGAACAAGAATTAAATAGCTATTTCGATGGTAAATTAGATTCATTTTCAACGCCGATTAAGTTTAATTTTGGCACACCTTTTCAACAAAAAGTTTGGACTGCATTATGTGAAATACCTTATGGAGAAACCATTTCTTATAAACAACTTGCAGAAAATATAGGTAAGCCGACTGCCTTTCGTGCAGTTGCAAATGCAAATGGCAAAAATTTCATTACGCTTATAGTCCCTTGTCATAGAGTGATCGCAGCAGATGGTTCATTAGGAGGATATTCTAGTGGTATAGAAAGAAAGGAATTACTACTTGAAATAGAGAAAAAAAACTAACACTTGATTAGCGCTAATCAAGTGTTAGTTTTTCTCTATTAAACTTTCTTCACCATATATTTATAATCATGTCCACTTAGAACTCTATCAGTTAAAGATTCAAAGCCGAGTTTATTATACAATTTCAATGCACCTTTATTATCAAAATCACAATTTAATGAAACTTGTTTAAATCCTAATTTTTTAGCATTTTCAAAAGTAAATTCTATTAGTTTAGATGCAATCCCTTTTCCTCTATATTTCGTAAATACTGCAACAGATTCTATATAAAAATCTCCATTGTCTGTTTCATGTTCAGGTAAAGGTGTACTTTCTAAATTAAATGATTCGTTAAAATCTATCTCTAACCAATTGTTTTCAAGTTGTGCTTCATCATCGCCAGCATAACAATTTATAAATCCTGCTAATTCATCATCAACTTCGAATACATGGATATGTTTATAGTTATTTCTGTAATTTCCTTCAACTATACTTTGTTCAATGACTTTCAACACTGTAACTTTGTCATTATTAACAACTAAAGGCAGTTCCATATCATTCCATATAATATACATTAACTCACTTAACTGTTTTGCATCTTTCTTCTGAGCAGCTCTAATCATAGCTATTCCCCTTTATTACAAATTATGTCTATTTTATCATGTTTGCTCTGTCTTGATAAATTCAAACGCTCTATTTATCATGTTTGCCTCGTCTTGATAAATTCAGCCGCTCTATTTATCATGTTTGGCCTGTCTTGATAAATTCAGCCGCTCTATTTATCATGTTGGCCTCGTCTTGCAATATTCAGCCTTTCTATTTATCATGTTTGGCCTGTCTTGCAACATTCAGCCGCTCTATTTATCATGTTTGCTCTGTCTTGCAATATTCAGCCGCTCTATTTATCATGTTGGCCACGTCTTGCAATATTCAGCCGCTCTATTTATCATGTTTGTCTCGTCTTGCAATATTCAGCCGCTCTATTTATCATGTTGACCACGTCTTGATAAATTCAAACGCTCTATTTATCATGTTTGCTCTGTCTTGATAAATTCAGACACTCTATTTATCATGTTGGACCTGTCTTGATAAATTCAAGCCTTTTATTCACTTTCCTAATAAAAATATGACATTTTTTTATACTTTTCTATATCTCTTCAATCCCACTATATTCAAAATTGTAAATCCTATTATAAATACAAGTAATATACACATATCAAACCAAATGTATTCAAATCCTTGTCCTTTAATCATTATATTCGTCAAAGCATCACCGGCATATCTTAATGGGAATAAATAACCAATTACGCTAATCCAACTTGCAACATTTTCTAACGGAATAATACCAGAGAAGAATACTTGTGGTATCACTACTATAGGAATAAATTGAATCATTTGGAATTCAGAATTTGCAAATGTAGAAACAAATATTCCCATTGCTAAAGCTGAAAGAGCAGTTAAAATATTAATTAATATTACCAACCAAATACTCCCAGCTAAATCTATTTTCAATAAGTAAATTGCATAAAAAACGATAATGATTGTTTGAAAAATAGCAAATAAGCCATATCCTGCTAAGTATCCAAATACTATTTCACTTCTTTTAACTGATGTTGCAAGCAAACGTTCTAAAGTACCATTTGTTCTCTCTCTTAATAAAGCAATACCAGATATTAAAAATACAAAGAAGAATACAAAGAATCCAATTAGTATAGGAAACATTTTATCAAAATAAGTACTATCTGAATCTCCATATAAATAATGATTGTCTAATTTCAATTCTTCAGAAGCTTTTGAGTTACTTTGTTTCAGATTATTGGGCAGTTTCTCAATAACATTAACCACATCTTGCATTTTATTTTTTTGTAATACGGTACTTATTATTTGCTTAGTCGCACTAGACTTACTTGGATCTTCATTTGTATATGTGACATACAAATCCGAACCTCTTTTTTCTATATATGCATCTAATTCTGATTTTTCTATCGTTTTTCTAATCGAATGTGTATTCTCATAACTTTTAATATCTACTTTATCTTTTGGTATTTCCTTTGTAATTGTACTCGGAACATTCTCATTTATACCTATTGTTAAATTAGTTTCTGAATTTGTATTAAATATGAAATACATAAGTGTTAATACTAATATTGGCGCAAATAGCATTAATGCAAGTGTTCTTTTATCTCTAATGAGCTCTTTAACAACTCTTATAAAAATAGCTTTAAACCTCATGATGATCACCTTCTTCAGCTTGTAAAAACACCTCTTCAATAGTGTTAACATTAAATTTATCTTTCAATGCTTGTGGTGTACCTATTTCAAAAAGTTTACCTTCAATTATTAAACCAATATAGTCACATCTTTCCGCTTCACTCATAACATGCGTTGTCACAATCACTGATTTACCTTTATTAGTTAAACTGTTCAACTGCTTCCAAATATCCCTTCTTAAACTAGGATCAATACCTACAGTTGGTTCATCTAAAATTATAAGGTCTGGGTTTGAAATGAGTGTAATAGCTAAAGAAAGTCTTCTTTTCATACCTCCAGAAAAAGTAGAAACAATTTTATCCATATCTTGCTCCAAGTTCACTAACTTCATATTTGTTACCATTTCTTGTTCTAATTTTTCTCCTTTTAAACCCATTAGATTGCCAAAGAATACTAAATTTTCTCGAGCAGATAAATTTTCATATAATGCATCACTTTGGCCCATATAACCTATACGGTTAAGCACTTTTCTATTTGGTATATCTTTGTTAAATACTATAGCATGACCTGATTCTAAACTTTCCATACCCATCAAACATTTAATGGTAGTTGTTTTCCCTGATCCACTAGGACCAATTAATCCTAATATCGTACCAGAATTGAGTTCTATATTTATATTATTTAAAACTGCTACTTTATCGTAGTACTTAGTCGCATTTTCTAATTTTGCTACAACCTCTGTCATAATTGGACAACTCCTTTTAAAATCTAGTTTCAATTTTATTTATTATTGCAATTATAACGCTCTTAAAGAAAAAACACCCACTAGTTAGTGAGTGTTAAAGTAAATCTTTCTGGAACTACAGGTACTTCTTGACTATCTAAACATAAAAATAAGTCCTTGTATCCGTTTATTATGTTATAGTAGTTTTCATTTTCTAAATCCCTTTTCTTCTCGCTAGGGACTTCTAATCCTCTATCTCGTAAAATTTTCAACTGTTGATTATGTGTTTTAAAAGGTTTCATTTAATTCATAACTCCTAAAAAGATAGCCATAACCCGAGTAGAGTTATGGCTAGATCATTTGTATATATATTACACTATTTCTCCAAGTAAAGCAACGACAAAATCATACAAAAAAGACGCTTCCCAAAGGTTTAGTAACCTAATGGGAAACGTCAATAAAAATTATGTCATTAATATTTGCTAAATGCCTTCAAATCAACGTTTGATGGCTATTTTACATCATGCCTGGCATACCGCCCATGCCGCCCATATCTGGTGCAGCTGGTTCGTCTTCTGGTATATCTGCTACTACCGCTTCAGTAGTTAAGAACATTGCTGCTACTGATGCTGCATTTTGTAATGCTGAACGTGTAACTTTTGTTGGATCCACAATACCTGCATCTAACATGTTTACCCATTCGTCTGTTGCTGCATTGAAACCAATACCTTCATCTGCATTTTTAAGTTTTTCAACTATAATTGAACCTTCTAATCCAGCATTTTCAACTATTTGACGTAATGGTGCTTCTAAAGCTTTCAATACAATATTCACACCTGTTTGAACGTCGCCTTTAGCATCTACTTCTGCTACTTTATTATATATTGAAACAAGTGCAGTACCACCACCTGCTACAATACCTTCTTCAACTGCAGCACGTGTAGAGTTTAATGCATCTTCAATTCTTAATTTACGTTCTTTTAATTCAGTTTCAGTTGCTGCACCTACTTTTATAACTGCAACACCGCCTGCCAATTTAGCTAAGCGTTCTTGTAATTTTGTACGGTCGAAATCTGAAGTAGTTTCTTCGATTTGTGCTTTAATTTGACCAACACGAGCATCTATATTAACTGAATCTCCTTGACCTTCAACTATTGTTGTATCATCTTTAGTTACTTGAACTTTACCTGCTTCTCCAAGCATATCTAATGATGTTTCTTTTAAGTCTAAACCTAAATCATCAGTAATAACTTGTCCACCAGTTAAAATAGCTAAATCATCTAACATTGCTTTACGACGATCACCAAATCCTGGTGCTTTAACAGCAACAGCAGTAAATGTTCCACGTAATCTATTTAATACTAAGTTAGTTAATGCGTCACCATCTACATCATCAGCAACGATTAAAATCGGTCTGTTTGTTTGTAATATTTTTTCTAAAATAGGTAAAATATCTTGGAATGATGAGATTTTTTTATCTGTAATTAAAATGTATGGATTTTCTAATTCAGCTGTCATTTTATCAGAATCTGTAACCATATATGGAGAAGTATATCCTCTATCAAATTGCATACCTTCTACGACTTCTAATTCAGTACTGAATCCTTTTGATTCTTCAATTGTAATTACACCGTCATTACCGACTTTCTCCATAGCTTCTGAAATAAATTTACCTATTTCTTCATCTGCTGCTGAGATAGAACCAACTTGAGCAATTTCTTCTTTCTTCTCAACTGGTTGTGAAATTCTGTGTAACTCTTCTAATGCTACTTTAACAGCTTTATCGATACCTTCACGAATACCAACAGGATTAGCACCACTTGTTACGTTTTTCAAACCTTCTTGAATCATAGCTTGAGCTAACACTGTCGCTGTAGTCGTACCGTCACCAGCAACATCATTTGTTTGGTTAGCAACTTCAGCTACTAACTTAGCTCCCATATTTTCGTATGCATCTTCTAATTCAATTTCTTTTGCAATTGTTACACCATCATTAGTAATTAATGGTGAAGTGAATTTTTTATCTAAAACGACATTACGTCCTTTTGGTCCTAATGTAACTTTAACTGCATTAGCTAATTTATCTACACCAGCGAGCATTGAACGACGTGCATCTTCTGAAAATTTTAATTCTTTAGCCATTTATAATACCTCCATAATATATCTTCAACAAATCTAAATTAATTATTCTATAACTGCTAAAATATCCTCTTCTGAAAGGATAATATATGTCTCTTTATCACGTTTAACTTCTGTTCCTGCATATTGTTGATAAACAACTTGATCTCCTACAGCAACATCTACAGTAAGTCTTGTGCCATCTTCTAAACGCTTACCTGGTCCAACAGCTACAACTTTACCTTCGTTAGACTGTTCTTTAGCTGAATCTGTTAATACAATTCCGCTAGCTGTAGTTTGTTCTGTTTCTGTTTTCTCGATAATAATTCTATCTCCCAATGGTTTTAACATTTATAAAATCCTCCTTGGCGCTATTAATATTAGCACTCTTAATACTTAAGTGCTAACTACATTTTTATAATAATCAAATTTGGTCAAAATTACAAGCAATATAACTTAATTTTTTCTCTTTTCGTACTAAATAAGGTACAATATGTACATGTTTATTTTTGGAGGAATTGAAATATGCAATTTAATCGACTAACTGTCAACATTGCTACATTACTATTATTTGCCGTTGTACAAACGATAGCAATTATACCAAATAGCTTATACGCGGATTCAGGACTATCTAAAATCACAAGATTAGAGATTAGTTTAACTTGGATGTCTGCTTCAGCTATCATTGCAGTGTTATTATTATGGTTTATGAACTCAAATATTAAAAATCCAACTCGTCTTGAGAAACAAACAAAAGAACCATGGGTATATGTTATTTTTTGGTGCATAGCGGGAATATTTCTTGCAATGTTCGGACAAATAATCGCAGCTTTAATCAATACTTATATTCTTAATCAACCTATGGAGAGCGGTAACACGCAAAATCTTATGAAGATTGCACAACAATCACATATATTGATTATTTATATCGTATTAGCTGGTCCTATACTTGAAGAACTGATATTCCGAAAATTAATTTTTGGTGAAATATATAATATGATTAAAGCACCTAAATGGTTAAGTTTTATAATCGCAGTATTAGTCAGTTCGTTTGTCTTTTCTCTAGCACATTCAGACCCCGAACATACTTTAATCTATGTAGTAATGGGAACTGTTTTTAGTGGGCTATATGTTTTAACTAAAAGAATCATCGTACCAATCGTTGCCCATATGGGAATGAATGGTATCGTAGTTTTAGGTCAAATTGTTTTTAAAGATCAACTTAATGAACAAATAGAAAAACAATCACAAGTATCTAACCTTATTTATCAAACATTTATTAATATGTATTCATAAAAATAAAAAGCCTCGGATATTTTTATCCTTGGCTTTTATTTTTCAATATTGTTTAACGCCCCATAAAGCTTCTTCACATTTTTTAATGATATACTTTAACACTTCAATTCTTGCTGATTTTTTATTATCAGCTGGTACAATGTGCCATGGTGCGTAATCGGTATTTGTTTTTTCTATCATATCGTGACTAGCTTCAATATATAAATCCCATTTCTCTCGATTACGCCAATCTTCATCGGTTATTTTCCATTGTTTTTCAGGGGTTTCTTCTCTTTCTTTAAATCTTTTTAGCTGTTCATCTTTATCTAAAGTTAAAAAGAATTTTAATACAATTGCACCTTCATCCGTCCACATTTTCTCAAATTGATTAATTTCTTGATACGCACGTGACCATTCATCTTTAGTTGCAAATCCTTCGACTCTTTCAACTAAGACTCTGCCATACCAACTTCTATCAAATATTTCAACATGCCCACTTCTTGGCATATCTTTTGCAAATCGCCATAAATAATGATGAGTAAGTTCGACATCTGTAGGTGCACTAATTGCATTGACCTCATAACCAGTTGGGTCTAATTTTTCTCTTACTCTTTTTATATTTCCACCTTTACCGGCAGCATCCATTCCTTCATACACCAATATTAAAGGTATTTTTCTTTCATACAAAGCAAATTGCAGCTCTTTTAACCTGCTTTGTAGTTCACCTATTAATGATTTGTATGTTTTATTGTTTATCTTTTCAATAGATTGATTAAGTAATTCAGATTTAAAATTATCACTAAAATTGCCATCACTTACTTTCTTAGTCTCTTTATGTAGTTGAATGGCACTTTTTAAACGCGTTATAATATGTTGATTCATTGATTTAATAGCTTCATCTTTTTCTGTATAATCAATAATTTTCCATTCATCTTTAGGTGCATCTTTTAAAATTTTATGCATCTCTTTATGGTAAACATCATCAGCTATAGCACTTTCATATTCTTGTGCTTTCCAATTTGTAAGTGGATTTTCCTTCATTTCTTTTAAATGCGCTTTTCTTTTTTTATCACTAATCTCAATATAAAACTTAATTATTTCATACCCATCATCTTTAATCATCGATTCAAAATTCTGTATTTGTCTTTTTAATACATGATATTTATTATAAATGGAATTCTTGATTTTATTTTCTTGGTATTCAATAAAATATGCATACCAACTTCTAAAATAAATGTTAATATCTCCTCTAGCAGGTAAACTGTTCCAATATTTCTGTAAAAATTGGTACCTAAGATCATCCTTTGTAGGAGACTTTGTAGGTATAAAACGCGTGTATTTTGCATCAAGTGTTAATAAAAGTTCGTTAGATAGTCTTGTCTTCCCTGAAGCTGGAACACCCTCAAATACAATCATAATAGGAATTCCAAGTTCTTTAGTTTCCCTAGTTAAAGCTGCTACTTCTAAAGATAATTGTTCATTATTTTTAGTCATATCAATACACCTCTTTTCAAATAATATTATATGCCCACATTACAGTTTTCGCAATTTTCAAGTAATTATTATATTGATAATGGTATAATACTTTTAATATGGAGGGAAAATTATGACACTTACATTTAAAGAATATCAATATGAACAAATAAACATTGAAGAAAAAGAACAAAAAACGAAATCACTTTTAAAAATATTAGATCACGCTGAAACAATTGCTGAAGCTATAGAAACTATAAATAAAATAAACAAAATAAGAAATCATACAGATACATACTTCAACATTGCTTACATTAGAGCATCTATCGACAGTCACGATGATTTTTATAGTAAGGAAAGAGACTTTTTTGATGAAAATATGCCTAAAATACAAAATTTAGATAACCTATTTTATGCATCATTACTTAATTCTAAATTTAAAGACGAGCTAATTAAACATTTTGGTCAACAATTATTTTCTTTAGCTGAAGTTGCTTTAAACACTTATCATCCTTCAATCAATGAATTACTCATAAAAGAAAATAAGTTAGTAAGTAAATATGATAAATTAGTTGCCTCAGCAGAAATTGAATATAAAGGAGAACAGTTAAATTTATCACAGTTTAGTCAATATTTAATAAATAAAGATAGAAATATACGTAGAGATGCATACATTACGAAAGAAAAATTTTTCGACGCTCATTTAGAAGATTTTGATCGAATTTATGATGAGCTTGTTAAAGTTAGACATGAAATAGCTATAAAATTAGGATATGACAATTTTGTTCAACTTGGTTATGATCGCATGCAAAGGATTGGATATGGTGATCAAGATGTTAAAGTTTTTAGAGATCAAGTAAAAGAATTTATCGTTCCTATAGCTGAAACTATTAAAGCACAACATGCTAAACGTATAGATGTTAACCAATTAAAAGTATATGACCAAAATTTCACGTTTAAATCGGGATCACCTAAACCACAAATAACAACAGATGAAATTGTAGAAAATGCTAGAACAATGTATTATGAACGCTCTAATGAAACAGCAAAATTCATAGATTTTATGATAGATAAAGAATTGTTTGATTTAGAAGCTAAGAAAGGAAAAGAAAGTGGTGGTTATTGCACTATTATTAATGATTTCAAATCACCATTTATCTTCGCCAACTTTAATGGTACACAAGGTGACATCGAAGTCATGACTCATGAAGCTGGTCACGCTTTTCAAGTTTTTGAAAGTCTAAAATATTCTGTACCTGAATATTACTTTCCGACTTCTGAAGCATGTGAAATACACTCTATGAGTATGGAATATTTAACTTATCCATGGATGAAGCTATTTTTCAAAGAAGACACAGAAAAATTTAAGTTATCACATTTAGAAGATAATATTAAATTTTTACCATATGGCGTAGCGATAGATGAGTTTCAACATAAAGTGTATGAAAATCCAGGAATTTCTGTTGAAGAACGAAGAAAAATTTGGTCTAACATAGAGAAGAAATACTTACCAACTATAGATTATGATGGCATACACCACTTAGAAAATGGCGCTTTTTGGCATAGACAAGGTCATATATTTGCTTCACCTTTTTATTATATCGATTATACATTAGCCACAATTTGTGCAATGCAATTTTATATCAAACAAGAAAATGATAAAGAACAAGCATGGGCTGACTATTTAAAAATATGTCAAATCGGCGGATCTCAATCATTTGTGAATATTATTGAATCAGTTGGTTTACAATCACCATTTGAAAAAGGCACTGTAAAATCAATTGTGGAACACATTTATAAAGCAATTCAAAATATTGATCAGTCCCAATTCTAAAGACAACTTTACTAAGTTCTGCCAAGTTGTAGATTAAGTCACTAGTTAATCGAAGAGTTCGATCAAGTTGTAGATTAAGTCGGACGTTAATCGAAGAGTTCTGCCAAATGAAAGGCTGAGACAATTAACTTGTCTCAGCCTTATTTTTTCATATCTAATTTATTAAGATTTAGTTACTTTTCTCAAGAAGAATACAATTACAGATCCTAAAATTACTACTATCGCTAACGAAATACCAATAATTAGTGGCTTTGAAACATCTTTTTTTTCTGAAGCTGTATCAAAACTTTCAGTAGTTGTTGAAGTGGATTCTGTTTTTGTATCATTATCTTCATTTGTGGATGTAGTTGCTGTTGTATTAGATGTTTTTTTAAATTTAGGATGAGCTAAATCAGGTCTACTTCCTACTTTACTCGTAACCAAATCTAAAACATCTTCATCCAATTTACTATAATATTCTTCAGAGTTACCTGGAATGAACTTTGGATCTTCTCCTTCAGAATATTGTTGTTCATAATTATCAGGATAAGATGGCATAGTAGGTGTATATTGATCTATATATTGGCTATTATAGTTGTTATTATTTGAGTCATTTGATTTTGGTTCTTCAGTTGATGGTTTTCCTTCACCTGAATTATTAGGCGGTGGTGTTTGATTATTGCTATTTCCACCATTTGGTTCTTCCGTACTCGGTTCCTCTGTACTTGGCTTTTCACCTGTATTAGGTTCTTCTGTGCTCGGTTCTTCTGTTGATGGTTTTCCCCCACCTGAATTTGGCTCTTCCGTACTCGGTTCTTCTGTACTTGGTTTTTCACCTGTATTAGGTTCTTCTGTGCTTGGTTCTTCAGTTGATGGTTTTCCCTCACCTGAATTTGGCTCTTCTGTACTCGGTTCCTCTGTACTTGGTTTTTCACTTGTGTTCGGTTCTTTGATTGGTTCTTCTGTACTTGGTTTTTCACTTGTATTCGGTTCTTTGTTTGGTTCTTCTGTACTTGGTTTTTCACTTGTATTCGGTTCTTCTGTACTTGAATCTTTTTTCTTCTCTGTTTTTTGTTTAGTTTGTTCTTCAGCTGTATTAGGAGAAGTGTCTTTCACATTTGATTGTGAAGGTTCAATAGCGAGTGTATCATTCCCGTGTGCTACACCTATAACCATCGAAGATAATAATAAAGTTGATATAATTGAATTTTTAAGTACCTTCATAAATGTTATCCCCCTCCTATACGTTTTCAATATTATAAGTATAAATCATAAATATCTTGTTTTCTATGCTTTAACCCCATATGTTACACAGAATTAATATTTTGTAATAACTTATTCATATTTCTAATAATTAGAGGTTAAGATAAGTTGTACATAATAATTACTCCCTATCCAAAAATTGAATTTCGAATAGGGAGACTTTTAATGTTTTAACTATTTAGTTGCAAGTTATATTTTGTAAATTTCAAATAGACTTGCCCTGATTCTGTTGAAGTTCTAAAGTTTACTGCATTTTCATCCGGAAAAATTCTAGTTGTAAATACGCATTCTCCATCATTTACGAAAATTTCTAAACTTGAAGTATCGCTATAAATTCTTAACTGTTCTAAATCCTTATTTAAAGTTGTTGTACGTGTTGCTTTATCAACCGCTTCACTCACAACACCACTTTCAAAACGGTCTAATGTCAGCTGCTTTGTTCTTGTATTATAAATTATTTGAGTAGAACATTTTTTTGAAACTCTTACATCAAAATATATTTCTGTCGCTTCATTTTCAATAATATCTATAATCAACTCATATTGTTTACCTTCATATGGATGTAATTTCACAGAGTGTTTGTTTGCATAACCTTCTGCTGTTTCTTTATTCGTTCTTAATTTTTCTAGAGCTTTAATCGGTCTTTGAACTAGTTTATTATTTTCGATTGTTAACTCTCTTGGAATTGTTAAACAGTGCGCCCAACCTTCTTCATCAGTTGCATAATCAATTTCAGGAAGTCCCATCCAACCTATTAAAATTCTTTTACCATTTTTGTCTAAAAATGTTTGTGGTGCATAAAAATCAAAGCCTTGATCTAGTTCAATAAAATGATGATGCTCAAATTCTAAAGTATCGATATTAAAATCACCAATTAGATAGCCAGATTGATATATGTTTTCAAATTGATTATTTTGAGGTTCAATACCCTGTGGAGAAAAGATAAATACATCTTTCTCATCCAGCTTGAACAAGTCTGGGCATTCCCACATATAACCGAAATCTTGTAATTTAGTATGTATTTCACCCTTTAAAGTCCAATCTTTAATGTTAACAGACTCATAAATAACTGCACTTCCCGTTTCATTTTCTCTTTGTATTCCAAAAATAGCATAGTACTTATCTTTTTCTTTCCATACTTTAGGGTCTCTAAAATGTTCAGTATAGCCTTTTGGAACATCATGAATCACAGGTTTATCAAATTTCTTAAATGATCCATCTTCTTGTTGAACTGCAATCATTTGTGTTGATTTTCTATTCCATTCATTATCTCTAACGTTACCTGTGTACATTAAATGTAATTTGCCTTCGTAATCAAATGCACTTCCAGAATAAACTCCATGACTATCGAATTCTGTATCTGGTGATAAAGCAACTCCTTCATCTTTAAAACTCGTTAAGTTTTTACTTGTATAGTGATACCAATACTTCAATCCATGTACAGCTCCTAATGGAAACCACTGATGAAATATATGGTATGTACCATTATGATAAATAACTCCATTAGGATCGTTTAATAATCCTGACTTTGGTTGTATGTGAAAGATTTGACGCCATTTTGATTGGTTAACTTGTTCTAGCAGTTTATTATATTCAACTTCAGATATGTCTGATAGTTTTTTGTATTGTTCTTCACGTGTCCAATTTACCATTATCATTCTCCTTACTTCTCATTTTAACCGGCTGCATAATATACTTATTTTATCATATTTTATAAGCTAATTTATCCTTCGTTTCAAAATGATTGTTCTCAAACCACATTTCTTTCAAATAAAAAAACTGCCAACAAAGTTAAGTTTTGTCGACAGTTTGAATACTTATATTATTGTTTTTCGACTGTTATAGTCCATGAAGCATCGCCTAATTGTTCATAATTAGTAACAGGATATCCATTATCCGCTGCCCAATTTGGAAGTGCTTCTGTTGCTTGTGTACAATCGAAATCTATTTTTAGTTGCTCTCCAACTTGTATTTCATCCATTTTATTTTGTGCTTCTATTAATGGAAATGGACATACCATTCCAACAGTACCTAATTCATGTACCATTATTACACGCTCCTTTTATTAAATACTTTGTGTATTCACTTGTGTTTTAGCTTGTCTAGCTTTTCTAGGTTTAACAAAAATGAAGTAACTCATAAACCAAGCACCAAAAATCATTGAAGGTAAGGCAACCCAACCTTGCCAACTCATAGCTGCTGTAGATACTAGTCCATTACCGATTGAACAACCGCCTGCTAATGATGCACCTACACCCATACAAGCACCACCAATCACACTATTTCTAATTGTCTTAGTATCTGGCATTCTCCATTTAAATTCTCTTGAGCCTTTAGCTGCAATATATGAACCTACGAAAATACCTAATACTAAAAATACACCCCAGTTTATTAATGAAACATCTCCAGTCACTAAATACTGAACGATATTGGCTGAAGGAGTTGTAATACCAAGTCCTCCAACTCTACCAGTTGAAGCGCTCATTGGCCAAGCAATTAAAGCAATAACTCCTACTGCAACTGCCGCAACAAAAGGATGGTATCTTTTTTCAAATAACATATGACGTATTCCCGTATATTTCGGTTTTAATTGAGGTATAGCAACTTTTGGTTTTTTCAAAGTTTTTGTAACAAAATATGCTGTTATCATTACTAACACTATAATTAATAACCAAACAGGTATATTAAGTGTTTCAGACATATTTGAATTCATTACACTATATGAATTTATATTTTCTTGTAAAGGATTTAAAGGACCAGATTTCATAATTGCGGCCGTCACACCATACAATACTAATGCAATCCAGCTTCCTATTAATCCTTCACCTGCTCTGTACCATGTACCAGTTGCACACCCACCAGCTAGTATAATACCAATACCAAATACAAATGATCCAAGTATCGTACCTACTAATGGAAATGTTTCCGCTTCTATTTTAAAGACGCCTAATCCTACTAAAGTAAATAACCCAATACTTTGAATAGAAATAGCTATTAATAAAGCATAAAACATTTTATTATTTTTTTGTACATACATATCTCTAAATCCGCCTGTTAAACAAAAACGTGTTCTTTGCATAACAAAGCCGAGTAATATACCGACGATAAGTCCACTCATAACCATCCAAATCACGTTTACATCTCCTTATTCTTATTACTTTGATAGGAATAATAATATATGATATTCCACATTTTTTCAAGTTACCATTTCATTACAAAAGTTTGATAATTCAAAAAAAGAAAAAACAACCGTAATTTTTACGGTTGTTTCGTTTCATCTTCATCCATACCTAGTTCTTCTTCCATTAATTTTTGTTCTGCTTTTAAATATTTTTTATAACCTATTTTAGAAATTATGATACTAATCTCATATAAAAGTATCATCGGAATTGTAAATAACATATGTGTCATAAAATCAGGTGGAGCTATTAATGCTGCTACGACAAGTAATATGAAGTATGCATATTTTCTGTTTTTCTTTAAGAACATCGGTGTTACAATCCCTAATCTTGTTAAGAATAATAATAAAATTGGCAATTGAAATACGAAACCAAAAGGTATCGTAAATTTGAATAATTCACTAAAATATTCTTTAATACCAATGGTCTGCTTTATACCCATGTCATCTGCTAGTCCCATCGTAAATGCTATTAAATATGGGAATATGATAAAGTATGAAAATAACAAACCTCCTACAAACAAGAACAAACTAAATGGAATATAACTTAGTGTAACTTTTTGTTCTTTTGGATGTAATCCCGGAGATATAAATGCCCATATTTCATATAATATAACTGGTGATACAATAATAAATGCAATAATGATAATCATTGCTATGTATATTGTGAGTGGATCTGTTATCCTAAACGCATTCAATTCTAATGTTTGGGTAAAATCATCATTCGTAATATAGTAAATCACTGGTTTAGCAATGAAAAATCCAATAATGAGCCCACCTATTAGAAAATATGCAATAATCATAATACGACCACGTAATTCTTCTAAGTGTTCGACAAATGTTAAATTGTCTTTATCCACCATCTTACCTCCAATCTAAAAAAAGATGTGGCAGGAAACCCGCCACATTTAAGGGAACATCTGTTAAATAAAATTCTATTTAACTTCTTTATCTTTGCTATCTTCAGGATTACTTTTCTTTTCATCAAAGTTTGTCATGCCATCTGTAGCATCTTTAAATTCTTTCAAAGTTGATCCCATCGCTCTACCAAACTGTGGTAATTTCTTTGGCCCAAATATAATTAATGCTACTACCCCTATAAATAATAAACTAACTGGTCCTGAAATACCGACTGTATTAATAAACGTTAAAGCTTCCATTTGATACCCTCCTATTGATTCTTCATAAAGAAGATTAAAGATTGCAATTCAATTCCTAAATCTATATGATGAACCTGCACTTTCTCAGGTACATTTATTCTTTGAGGTGTAAAATTCAAAATACCAGTAATTCCAGCAGATGTTATACGATCAGCAACTCTTTGTGCTGCTTGTTGTGGTACTGTCAATATTACAACTTGTATACCTACTTCTTCAACTACTTTTTCAAAATCATCCATACTATCAACTGTCAATTTACCTACCATACTTCCAGATATACTTTCAGATTGATCGAAAGCTGCGACAATTTGCATTCTATCATTAACAGTAAAATTATAATTCACAAGTGCAGTACCTAAATTACCAACACCAACGATTGCGACTTTAGTCATATCATCTTGTTCAAGGGTTGTTCTAAAAAATTTTAATAAATAACTAATATTGTATCCGTAACCCTTTTTTCCTAATTCACCAAAATATGAAAAATCTCGGCGAATTGTAGCTGAATCAATTTTAAGACCTTCACTTAATTCTTTTGAAGATACACGATCTACGCCTGAATTATGAAGTGTACTAACAAATCTATAATAAAGAGGCAAACGTTTCAAAGTTGCTTTAGGGATCTTCACATCATTCTTTGCCAAAATCCTCACCTTTTCCACTATAAAATAATGTGATTGCGTTCACATCTAATGGGTTTATTATAACAAACTTCACATAAAATAACTATATAAATATTGTATGTCATTTACATACAATTATCGTTCATTTTCATGTAGAATAATAACTAATAGAGAGGTGTAAACATGATACTTTTACAAATAAATAATTTAGAAAAATCTTTTGATGGCGATGTTATTTTTTCAGATGCTGATTTTGAAGTTAAAACAGGTGAAAGAATTGCAATAGTTGGAAGAAATGGTGCAGGTAAAACAACACTCATGAAAATTATTGCCGGCGTCGAAAGTTATGATTCAGGAAACATGTCTAAAGGTAAACAAGTTTCTATGGGATATTTAACACAACAAATGACATTAGACTCAAATGATACTGTTATGAATGAAATGAAAAAACCATTTGAACATGTAATAGTAATTGAAGAAAAGATGAAATCTTTAACAGACTGGTTAAGCAAACACGCAGATGACTATGATAGCGATACTTATCAAGAAAAGTTATCTCAATATGAAACACTATCAAATCAATACGAATCATTGGATGGCTATCAATATGAAAGTAAAATTAAAACTGTTTTAACGGGTTTGAATTTTATAGAGTCTGACTTTGATAGACAAATTCAATCATTCAGTGGTGGTCAAAAGACTAGATTATCGATGGCTCAGATGTTATTAAGTGAACCAGACTTGTTATTACTAGATGAACCTACTAACCATTTAGATATGGATACAACAGAATGGCTTGAGAACTATTTAACACATTTCAAAGGCGCTATCGTTATAATCAGTCACGATAGATACTTTTTAGATAAAATAGTTAACCAAGTTTACGATGTTGCTTTAGGTTCTGTAAAAAAATACGTAGGTAACTATAGTAAGTTTTTGAAAGAACGTGACGCACATTACGAAAAAGTAATGGCTGAATACGAAAGACAACAAAGTGAGATTAAAAAATTAGAAACATTTGTTGAAAAAAATATAACACGCGCATCTACAAGTGGTATGGCGAAAAGTAGACGTAAAGTCTTAGAACGAATGGAAAGAATCGATAAGCCAAGACTTGATGCAAAAAGTGCACAAATTAATTTCGAAATAAACCGAGCTACTGGTGAAGATGTTTTAAAAATTAATAATTTAGAAATTGGTTACTCTGAAAGCATAACTTCACCAATTAATTTAGAAGTAAAACGTCATGATCGCATCGCTATAATCGGTCCAAACGGAATCGGTAAATCTACTTTGATTAAGACAATCGCACAAAAGCTTCCTGCATTAGCTGGAGATGTCTTATTCGGTTCTAATATTCAGATTGGTTATTATGACCAAAAACAAGCAGAATTTAAATCCAATATGACAATATTAGATTATGTATGGAATCAATACTCACATATGCTAGAGAAAGACATTAGAACCATTTTAGGCAGATTCTTATTTACCCAGGATGAAGTCAAAAAAGTAATTAATGACTTATCAGGTGGAGAAAAAGCACGTCTTCAACTAGCATTGTTAATACTAGAAAAAAATAACGTTCTTATTCTTGATGAACCTACCAACCATTTAGATATTGATTCTAAAGAAATGTTAGAACAAGCTCTACAAAACTATGAAGGCACACTACTCTTTGTATCACATGATCGATATTTTATTAATGAACTTGCTAATAAAGTATTCCATATCACTTATGAAGGTAATGAGCTTTTCCAAGGAGATTATCAATATTATTTAGAAAAACTAGAACAACGTGATGCAATCAATAGTTATGAACAAAATGATAGTTCCTCTACTCAAACAACTAAAGATGATAATTTTTATACAAATCAAAAACAACATAAAAAAGAAAAACGTAAACTTGAGCGACAATTAGAAGAAATTGAAAATAATATTTCTACATATGAAGAACAAATTACAAACTATGAGCATCAGCTTACATTGCCAGAAATATTTAATGATATTGAGAAGAGTAATGAAATTAATAATCTAAGAATAGAAACAGAACGTTTGCTCGAAGAAAACATGGAAAAATGGGAAGAAATAGAAAGTAAGCTCAATTAATCATAAATCACTAAGGTAAGTTTTACACCTTAGTGATTTTTTATATCGAATATTAATCACACTTTTATTCACAATAAAAAGACTTGTTTTACAGTCATCCACAGAGTTATCCTACTTATCCACAGGTAAAAAGTAAAAACAAGCCATTCATCGTAAATCTTATCCACAAATAAAACAAAAGATATACTTAGGTTATCCCCAATTTGTGATTAACTTGTGCACAAGTACAAACGTTCTGTATTGACTTTATGAATATCTCATGCATTTTATTGGTGACTTGTAAATATTGTGAAATCAAAATGAAGTTAATCTTAAATTATTAATCTAGTAGATTAATTCACTAGCTTTAATATTGAAAAAGTTTTATAATTTATGTAACCAATTTTCTTGTCTTGTACACTTTAGTAAGAAAACACTGCTTACTAAATTTAAATTTAGTAAGTGCTTAGAGTTAAATTTCATTGATTAATTGGTCTTGTGTATTATACAGAAGGGATGATGATTTATGAATAACGCTAACATTGAGAGTTATACAACAAAAGCTAAAGAATTGCTAGAGCATAAGATTATAACTAAAGAAGAATATGAACAACGTATTAAAGACTACACTGATTACACAAACAGTGAAGGAAAGTACACTAGAAAATGAACACATTAAAATGACTGAGACATAATTGTCCTAGAAATTTTATAAAAATCATTTTGGTAGCTCATAAAACTACCATCAGATTGCCCGCAAAGTTTAAAACTTTGTTGGCATTTTTTTATGCGCATGCTATGTAAAATAAATCTATTGATAAACGTGACCATTATGAAATGATTCACGATTTGGCGATGTAAAAGAACAGCAAAATATGAGATGGACTAGATATAGAGAAATTAAAAAATTATCCATGGATACCCTTGCTTACACTTCTTTCTACTTATGTGAATACAGATATCCATACTTACACTTCTCTCTACTTGTGTGAATACAGACATCCATACTTACACTTCTACTGACTTGTGTGAACATAGACATCCTTACTTACACTTCTCTCTACTTGTGTAGATACAGATATCCACACTTACACTTCTTTCTACTTGTGTGAATACAGACATCCATACTTACACTTCTACTGACTTTTGTGAATACAGATATCCATGCTTACATTTCTCTCTACTTGTGTGAATATAGATATCCTTGCTTACACTTCTCTCTACTTGTGTAAATATAGACATCCATACTTACACTTCTACTGACTTTTGTGAATACAGACACCCATGCTTACATCTCTCTCTACTTGTGTGAATACAGACACTTAAGATTAATAGTCTTTAACATAAATGTCCTAGTATTTTTATGATAATCATTTAGCTAACTCTTAGAGACACCATTTTTCTATATAAAAATAAATATTTACAACGATTTTGTAAGTGCTGACGCCTGAGGGAATAGTATGCGTGAGAGACTACTGGCTCGAGCCATATCCCTAGGCAAGCATGTACTTTACAAAATCGTAAGATTGTATATAAATAGATATTGTTAACGATTTTGTAAAGTGCGGACGCCTGAGGGAATAGTATGCGTGAGAGACTACAGGCTCGAGCCATACCCTAGGCAAGCATGCACGTACAAAATCGTAAGATTGTATAAAAAATAAGCATATCACTTTAAAAAATCAGTTAAGTGATATGCTTATTTTTTTGATTTAGGATTTATATTCTAAGCTCTTATGATTTATTCTGTAATTGCATTTGCCATCCAAGTTACACCATATGGATCTTGGAATGAACCGAATAATGGAGACCATTCTACTTCTGCTAATTGCATATCTATTTTACACCCAGCAGCTTCAGCCTTCTTAAATAAATCGATAACTGCTTCTCTGTCGTTTTCATCATTATAGTTAAATTGGAAACAAGCTTGTGCGCCTTCATTATCAATATCTTTATTTTGCCATGTATCACTACACAAAAATGTCTTACCTAATAACTTGAAACTCGCATTCATTGTAAAAGATTCGGGCATTTGAAATTCCTCAGGTGCATCTTTGAATATTTCATGATTACCAGGTACTCTCATAATATCTGTTGCACCTAATTTCTCTTCGTAAAACTTTAATGCTTCAACGCTATTTTTAAAATTAAAATAACTATTTACTTCCACAAGTTTTCGCCTCCTATATCTTTTATTGTTCGAGTCAATTATAACTTCCGATGTGTAATATTACAAATATTTACTTAATTAAAAGTTTCAATATCTAGAGAGCTCTTGCCATTTAATTTCATGTCTGAAAATCTATTGTTTTCATATAAGAAATGGGCAACCGATCCTATCATTGCAGCATTGTCTGTACATAGATTTAATGGTGGTACACTCAATTCAATACCAAGCTTGTTAGACTCTTTCTCTAAAGTACTTCTTAAACCTTTGTTTGCTGCAACTCCTCCAGCTACGATTAAATGCTCAACATTATATTCTTTTACTGCAGACATTGTTTTACCTACCAATACTTCAACGACACTATTTTGAAAACTCGTAGCGACATCTTCTTTAACGATTTCTTCGTTTTTTTGTTTTTTATTATGCAATGTATTTATTACTGCACTTTTCAATCCACTAAAACTAAAATCATAGCTATCTTTTTCCAACCATACTCTAGGAAAATTCAAGGTATCCTTTCCTATTTGGGCCAATCTATCAACTTCTGGTCCACCTGGATAAGATAATCCTATTGTTCTTGCTACTTTATCATAAGCTTCTCCAACAGCGTCATCACGTGTTTCACCAATAATTTCAAAATCAAGATGATTCTTCATATAAATTAGTTCAGTATGCCCTCCAGATACAATGAGTGCAATTAATGGGAATTGAAGTGGTTTAATAAGGTGATTTGCATAAATATGTCCTGCTATATGATGAACCGGTATAAGCGGTTTTTGATGGCTAAATGCTAATGCTTTAGCACTAGCCACACCTACTAATAATGCACCAATTAATCCTGGTCCTTCAGTAACTGCTATTGCATCTATATCATCCATTGTCATATTTGCGTTCGATAATGCTTCATCTATAACATGCGTCATAACTTCAACATGTTGTCTACTAGCAACTTCTGGTACAACACCACCAAATTTTTTGTGTGTCATCATTTGGGTAACGACTTCATTGCTTATAATTTCATTACCATTTTTGATCACACTAGCTGCTGTTTCGTCACAGCTCGTTTCTATACTTAAAATAATAGATTTAGTCATTTTTTAAACTCACCCACATCACTTTAGCATCCTCTCCGTCGCCATAATAATTTTTTCTGACACCACCATAAGTAAACCCAGCTTTTTCATATACATGTCTAGCAGCTTTATTTTCAATTCTTACTTCTAAGCTCATTGTCGTACATGTGGTACTTGCGTAATTCATAACATATTCTAATAATAATTGTCCTATCCCATTACTTCGATATGATTCGTCTACAGAAATTGTAGTTATTTGTGCCTGATCAATGACTATCCAAATACCACAATAGCCAATAATTTTTTCACCCAAAGACACAACGAAATAATGTGCAAATTCATTTTTTTCTAATTCATGATAGAAAGCTTCTAAAGACCACGAGCTATTTGTAAAACTTTGATTTTCTATTTTATAAACTTCTTGGACATCTTCAATACTCATTTTTCTAATTTCTAATGCTTTGTTTGATTGTTTTTCCAATTTTGTTCCGCCTCTGATAATTTTAAATATCGTGGTTTTAATTCATGAACGTTTAATACAGGTTGATCTTTTATTTGATTCATAAGTGAAGCATTTGGTAGATTCGTTATGATTCTACCATCTAATTTATTTTTCAAAGTTACTGTATCGTTACCTACAAATATAAAAGGTTGAGTTTGATCATTTAAATATTTTTTAAGTTCTTCAAAAGAAATATAACAATCTTCCATAACTTCTATTAAATTATCGTCTTCATATTTATAAACTCCTGCAAATACATGATCTCTTCTTGCATCAAATATAGGCACAATCAAATCTGTTTTACTATTGTAAGTCATAGCTAAAGATTTTAGCGAAGAAACTTCATATAATGGGATTTCCAATGAATATGCCAATGTTTTAGCTGTAGTGATACCAATTCTTAATCCAGTGTATGAGCCAGGACCATTGGCAACTACGATTTCTGTTAACATTTCAGGTGATACATTAGCCTCATTCATAAGTGTTTCAATCACCGGCATTAATTGTAAAGAATGATTTTTCTTTATATTAGATTGATAATTTAATAAGACAGTATCTTCTTTAACCAGAGATACAGCTAATGGCTGGTTTGAAGTATCAATTAATAAGGTTGTCATCATTTAACACTTCCTTTATTTGTTTATAGTGTTCACCCTTTGGAACTATTTCAAACAATCTTTTATTTTCTTCTATATACTTAATGTTAATTTCTAAATATTCTTCGGGTAAAAAATCTTTAATATATTCACTCCACTCTATGAGCGTTACAGCATCAGAAGTAAAATACTCATCAAATCCTAAGTCTTCATCACTATTTTCTAATCTGTAGCAATCCATATGATGAAAAGGTAATCTTCCTTTATACGATTTTATAATATTAAAGGTAGGTGAATTAATATTTCTCTTAACGCCTAATGCCTTACCAAAATATTGGCTAAACGTTGTCTTTCCAGCTCCTAAATCGCCATTTAATAAAATAACATCGTTCTCAGTTACGACTTGAGCAAGTTTTTCAGCTATTTTTTTCGTCTTTTCTAATGATTCAACTTGAATAAACATTATTTGGCACCTACTTTTACTTTACTTAAACTAACTGAATTATTATAACAAATATTTAATTAATTGGGTAATGAACGGTTCATATCTAACTAAAGCGCTTACATTATCTAAATTTTTAGAATAATCTAAATCTTCTGTTGACATGTGCTCAAATATGCGTTAAATTTAGAACATAAATTTTTTAACTATTCAAAAATCTTAATCAAAAATATAGTTCACATTTGAGAAGAAAGGACGAGTTGTAATGAGATATAATATGACAGCAAACAAACCGACAATCGAATACAGCATATTAGTAATTTTATTACGCTCAGAAGGACTCGAACAACAGTAAGTATCAATTTACTGTCAGGTTTAAGTCCTATTTCTACTTGAATGGGACTGAAAGCAGCGTCCCATATATAATTGGGGCGTTGCTTTTTTATTTTTCTAGAGGAGTGTAATTATGAGA
The DNA here is from genome assembly GCF_002018435.1 of Mammaliicoccus fleurettii. Taxonomy (NCBI): domain Bacteria; kingdom Bacillati; phylum Bacillota; class Bacilli; order Caryophanales; family Staphylococcaceae; genus Mammaliicoccus; species Mammaliicoccus fleurettii. The sequence goes on from NZ_MWJM01000017.1 coordinate 26,811, forward strand.
AGTGACATGATCAAAAAAGGTGACCAACAAGCACCTGCAAGAAGCTTATTACATGCAACAGGACAAATTAAAGATCCTACAGATATGAATAAACCATTCATTGCGATTTGTAACTCTTATATTGATATTGTCCCAGGACATGTTCATTTAAGAGAATTAGCTGATGTAGCTAAAGAAGCTATTAGAGAAGCAGGTGGTATACCATTCGAATTTAATACGATTGGTGTCGATGACGGAATTGCAATGGGACACATTGGAATGCGCTACTCATTACCAAGTAGAGAAGTAATTGCTGACGCAGCAGAAACAGTAATCAATGCTCACTGGTTTGATGGTGTATTCTACATGCCAAACTGTGACAAGATTACACCAGGTATGCTTTTAGCATCTGTTAGAACAAATGTACCTGCTATCTTTTGTTCAGGCGGTCCAATGAAAGCTGGATTATCATCAACTGGTAAAGCTTTAACATTATCATCAATGTTTGAAGCAGTTGGTTCTTTCAAAGGTGGATCAATGTCAAAAGAAGAATTTTTAGACATGGAACAGAATGCATGCCCTACTTGTGGTTCATGTGCAGGCATGTTCACAGCAAATTCAATGAACTGTTTAATGGAAGTACTAGGACTTGCATTACCTTATAACGGTACAGCTATTGCAGTCGGAGAAGAAAGAAGAGAGTTAATTCGTGAAGCAGCATTTAAACTTATGGATTTAGTTAAGAATGATATCAAACCTAAAGACATTGTTACTAAAGACGCAATCGATGACGCATTTGCTTTAGATATGGCAATGGGAGGTTCTACTAATACAGTACTTCATACATTAGCTTTAGCAAATGAGGCTGGTATTGAATACGATTTAAATCGCGTTAACGAAATTGCTAAACGTACACCTTACCTATCTAAAATTGCACCAAGTTCATCATATTCTATGCACGATGTTCATGAAGCTGGTGGTGTTCCAGCAATTATCGGTGAATTATTGAAAATGGATAATGTACTACACCCAGATAGAGTAACGGTCACAGGTAACACTTTAAGAGAAAATAATGAAAATAAAGAAATAAAAAATACTGATGTTATTCACACGAGAGATAATGCATTTTCTGAAACTGGTGGCTTATCAATGCTATTTGGGAACATTGCTCCCGATGGCGCAGCTATAAAAGTTGGTGGTGTCGATCCATCAATCAATAAATTTGTCGGTAAAGCAATTTGCTTTAGCTCACATGATGAAGCAGTAGAGGCGATTGATAACCATACAGTACGAGAAGGTCACGTAGTTGTCATTCGATATGAAGGACCTAAAGGTGGACCTGGAATGCCTGAGATGTTAGCCCCTACTTCATCTATCGTTGGTAGAGGATTAGGTAAAGATGTGGCATTAATAACTGACGGTAGATTCTCAGGTGCAACTAGAGGTGTTGCTGTAGGTCATATTTCACCTGAAGCTGCCGCTGGAGGACCTATTGGATTGATTGAAGACGGAGATGAAATTGTAATTGATTTAATCAACCGAACATTAGATGTAAGTGTTTCTGAAGCTGAGTTACACGCTAGAAAACAAAACATCGAACCATTTAAAGCGAAAGTTAAAACTGGTTATCTTGCAAGATATACTGCGCTTGTTACAAGTGCAAATACAGGTGGCATCTTGAAAGTACCAGACGAACTAATTTAAGGAGTGATTTGCATGGCACTAACTACTAAATCATACAAAGAACCAGATGAAGCAACTAAAGAAAAGACAATAACATACACGGGTGCTGAACTACTCGTACAATCATTTATTGACCAAAAAGTTGATTACATTTTTGGATATCCTGGTGGTGCAGTCTTACCTTTATATGATGCTTTCTATGAAGGTAAAGTGCCTCACATTTTAACGAGACACGAACAAGGAGCTGTTCACGCTGCAGAAGGTTATGCAAGAGTAACAGGTAAACCTGGCGTAGTTGTTGTTACAAGCGGTCCAGGAGCAACAAATACTATTACAGGAATTGCTGATGCTATGAGTGATTCAATTCCACTCATTGTCATCACTGGTCAAGTTCATCGTCCTGGAATTGGTAAAGATGCCTTCCAAGAAGCTGATTTACTTTCAATGACAACACCTATTACGAAACATAATTATCAAGTAACAGATGTAAAAGATATTCCAAAGATTATAGATGAAGCTTTCCATATCGCTTCAACTGGACGTAAAGGACCTGTCGTAATTGATTTTCCTAAAGATATCGGTGTTCTTGAAACTGTTGAAGTTGCACCAAGAGAACTTGATTTACCAGGTTATCATATTGACCTAAATCCTGAAGAAAAAGAAATTGACCAGTTTATTCAAATGATACGCCAAGCAGAAAAGCCACTTATTTTAGCTGGTGCAGGTGTTAACCATGCCGAAGCTTCAAATGAACTTACAGCTTTTGCGAATAAATACAAAATTCCTGTCGTTAATACTTTGTTAGGTTTAGGCTCTATCCCCTACTCTGATCCTTTATTTTTAGGTATGGGAGGTATGCATGGTTCATACGCTAGTAATATGGCACTAACAGAATGTGATTTGTTGATTAATTTTGGCAGCAGATTTGATGATCGTCTAGCAAGTAGCCCAGACGATTTTGCTAAAGATGCAAAAGTTATCCATGTCGATATTGATCCATGTGAAATCAACAAAATAATTCCAACTGATTTAGGTATTATTGCTGATGCAAAACTCACTCTTGAATCTCTATTAGAATATGAAACTCATGACCTTATTCACCATGATTGGTACGAACATTGTCTATCAAACAAAGCAACATACCCATTTAAATACGACAAACCCACTGATGACTTTGTTAAACCACAACAAGCAATTGAGTATATTGGTAAAATCACTAACGGTGATGCACTTGTCGCTACAGATGTAGGACAACACCAAATGTGGGTTGCACAATATTACCCGTTCAAGACACACGGTCAAATCATCACAAGTGGTGGTCTTGGAACTATGGGCTTTGGCATTCCAGCTGCAATGGGTGCAAAGTTTGCATATCCAGATAAAACTGTAGTTGCAGTTGTTGGTGACGGTGGTTTCCAAATGACAAATCAGGAAATGGCGATTCTTAATGAATTCAACAACGATATTAAAATCGTATTAATTAATAATGGTGCACTAGGGATGGTTAAACAATGGCAAGATAAGTTTTATAGCCAACGCTTTTCTCATTCAGTATTTTCAGGACAACCAGACTTTATGAAACTTTCAGAAAGCTACGGTGTTAAAAGTTTCATGATTGATTCTAATGAGAAATTGGAATCAACAATTGATGAAGCATTTGCACATAAAGGACCTGCCCTAATCGAAATTAGAATTTCCCCTTCTGAACCAGTACTTCCTATGGTTCCAAGTGGACAACCAAATTACAAGATGGAGGGCGTGGAATAATGAAAAGAACAATTAAGACTCAAGTACTCGATAGAGCGGGTACCCTCAACCGACTTACAAGTATTTTTGTAAGGAGACAATACAACATTGTTTCACTTTCAGCAACGCCAACTGAAACTGAGGGCATTACGAATATAACATTTATCGTAGATGTTTCAGATGAAAGCAGTACAGAAACAATTATTAAGCAACTAGAAAAACAAGTAAACGTAATATCTGCACTAGACATTACAGAAACGAATCTATTCAATAGAGAGCTCATATTAATTAAGCTAGGTCACCCTACTGATTATAAGTCTTTCGAAAAATTGATTCAGCCCTATGAAAATCAACTTACTATTTTAAAAGATGTTGAAGACCATATTTATTTACAAGCATTTGGAACCCATCAAACAATAGAAAATCTATTGGATGATTTAAAAATATATCCAGTGACACAAGTGTCACGAACAGGTTCAGCAGGATTACTATAAAACTAAACAATTTAATGGAGGCATTTATTATGACTAAAGTATTTTATGACAACACGGTAACAGAAGACGCATTACAAGGTAAAAAAATTGCAGTTATTGGGTATGGTTCACAAGGACATGCACATTCACAAAACTTAAAAGATAATGGCTATGACGTTGTTATCGGTATTCGTCCAGGTAAATCATTTGATCAAGCTAAAGAAGATGGCTTCGAAGTTTATCCAGTAGAAGAAGCAGTTAAGCAATCTGACGTTGTAATGATCCTATTACCAGATGAAATTCAAGGACAAGTATATAAAGAAGAAATCGAACCTAACTTAGATGAAGGAAATGCTTTAGTATTTGCTCATGGATTTAATATTCATTTTAAAGTCATTCAACCACCAGAAAACGTTGATGTGTTCTTAGTAGCACCTAAAGGACCTGGTCATTTAGTAAGACGTACATTCGCTGAAGGTAGCGCTGTACCAGCTCTTTACGCTGTATATCAAGATGCGTCTGGCAAAGCAACACAATTAGCATTAAGCTACGCAAAAGGTATCGGTGCAACTAGAGCCGGTGTAATTGGTACAAGCTTTGAAGAAGAAACTGAAACAGATTTATTCGGTGAACAAGCAGTACTTTGTGGTGGTGTAACTAAACTTATCCAATCAGGGTTTGAAACTTTAGTTGAAGCAGGTTACCAACCAGAAATCGCATATTTCGAAGTATTACATGAAATGAAACTAATCGTTGATTTAATGTATGAAGGTGGAATGGAAAACATGCGTTATTCTATTTCAAATACTGCAGAATTTGGTGACTATGTATCAGGTGAACGCGTTATCACACCAGATGTTAAAGACAATATGAAAGCAGTTCTAAAAGATATCCAAACTGGTGCGTTTAGTGATCGCTTCATTAAAGATAACGAAAACGGCTTTGAAGAATTCTTGAGAATGCGTAAAGAACAACAAGGACATCAAATTGAATCAGTTGGTAGAGATTTACGTGACATGATGCCATTCGTTAAAGCTAAAAGTATTCAATCTAAATAAATGTATTAGAACTTAAGGAGAGGATTATTATGTCAGATCATATTCAAATATTCGATACAACACTTAGAGATGGAGAACAGACACCAGGAGTAAACTTTTCATTCGATGAACGTCTCAAAATTGCTATACAACTAGAAAAATGGGGAGTCGATGTAATAGAAGCAGGCTTCCCCGCTTCTAGTGAAGGCAGTTTTAAATCAGTAGAAAGTATTTCAAAGGCATTAACAACTACTGCAGTTTGTGGCTTAGCTAGATGTAAAAAATCAGATATTGATGCTGTTCATGAATCTACAAAAGAAGCACAACATAGACAAATTCATATCTTTTTAGCTACTAGCCCTATTCATTTAGAATACAAATTAAAAATGACTGAAGAACAAGTTTTATCTTCGATTACAGAAAATGTTACTTATGCAAAAACATTATTTGAAAAAGTACAATTTTCACCTGAAGATGCAACTAGAACACCTTTACCATTTTTAATTAAAGCAGTTCAAGCGGCTGTTGATGCAGGTGCAAATATTATCAATATTCCTGATACTGTTGGTTATTCGTATCCTTCAGAATATGGTCAACTCTTTAAGACTCTCATTGAAACAGTTAAAAGTGATCACGAAGTAATTTATAGCTCTCATTGTCATGATGACCTAGGACTAGCAGTAGCAAATGGACTTGCTGCTTTTGAAAACGGTGCTCGTAGAGTTGAAGGTGCAATTAATGGTATTGGTGAACGTGCAGGTAATACAGCACTTGAAGAAATAGCGCTTGCGCTACATGTTAGACAAGACCATTTTAATCTATCAACAAATATAGACTTATCTGAAACTAAAAATACGAGTGACATAGTAAGTAGATTTTCTGGCCTTCGAGTCCCAAGAAATAAAGCAATTGTCGGACAAAATGCATTTAGCCATGAATCAGGTATACATCAAGATGGCATTCTAAAAAATCCTGAAACGTATGAAATTATGACACCTCAATTAGTTGGTGTTGTTAAAAATTCACTACCTTTAGGAAAACTATCTGGAAAACATGCATTTAGCGAAAAACTTATTGAACTTGGTTATGATTTATCTCCTGATGAACAAGTAGAAGTATTTAAACAATTCAAGTCTGTCGCAGATAAGAAAAAACAAGTTACAGATCGTGACATTCACGCTATTTTACAAGGTAGTGAACATGAAGAGAATGCATACTATAAAGTGAATGCATTACAACTACAATTTGTGTCTAATGGCTTACAAAGTTCTGTAGTCGTTATAGAAGATAAAGAAGGTAATACTTATCAAGACTCTTCTATTGGTTCAGGTTCTATCACTTCAATTTATAATGCAATAGATAGAATATTTGATTATTCACCTAAATTACAACAATACCGAATTGACTCTATTACGGAAGGTACAGATGCACAAGCTGAAGTACACGTACAAGTACAATTTGAAGATGAAGTATTTACTGGTATAGGTATTGATTATGATATCTTATACGCATCTTGCAAAGCGTATGTAGAAGCGCACGCAAAATTCAGTAAAAACACAGTGAAAGAAGGCGTAAAGTCATGACATACAAAATCACTGCCCTACCCGGTGATGGTATCGGCCCAGAGATTTTAGAAGGTAGTATTGAAATATTAGAAGCACTTGCAAAAAAGTTTGAATTTGAATACGACTTAGTTACGAAAGATTTTGGAGGTATCGCCATAGATAAACATGGCGAACCTTTACCTCCTGAAACTTTAGAAGCATGTCAAAACAGTGATGCAATACTGTTAGGCGCTGTAGGTGGCCCTAAATGGACAAATCCTAAGAATAGACCAGAGCATGGTTTATTAGGTATTAGAAAATCACTAAAATTATTTGCTAATATTAGACCTACTATAGTTACTGAAGCTACTGCTCACCTTTCCCCACTAAAAGAATCATTAGTTAAAGATACTGATTTTATAATCGTTCGAGAATTAACTGGTGGCCTTTATTTTGGTGAACCAAAGTATTTCAATGAAAATCAAGCAGTAGATACATTGACTTATACTACAGAAGAAATAACAAGAATAGCTCACATAGCTTTTAAATTAGCTTTAAAAAGAAAGAATGTTGTAACGTCTGTTGATAAAGAAAATGTTTTAAGTTCTTCAAAATTATGGAGACAAACTTTAGAACAAGTTTCTAAAGAATATCCTGATGTAACGCTAAATCATTTATTAGTTGATGCATGTAGCATGCACCTTATAACTAATCCCAAGCAATTTGACGTTATTGTAACTGAGAATTTATTTGGTGATATCCTAAGTGATGAAGCTTCAGTAATTCCAGGTTCATTAGGCTTATCGCCTTCTGCTAGTTTTGGTGAAAGTGGCCCAAGTTTATATGAGCCAATACATGGATCTGCCCCAGATATTGCAGGTCAAAATAAAGCAAATCCTAGTGGTATGTTACTCTCACTAGCAATGTGTATTCGTGAAAGTCTGCATCAACCAGAATGCGCACAACATTTAGAAAATATAGTTTTTAATACAATTAATGAAGGTATTGCCACAATAGATTTAGGTGGTAGCTACAGCACATCTGAAGTCTTCGAAGCAATTAAAAAATCAATTTAAGAGGAGGAAAACGACATGTCACAAACATTATTTGATAAAGTATGGAATCGACATATAGTAGCTGGTAAAGAAGGTGAACCCCAATTATTATACATCGACTTGCACCTAATACATGAAGTTACATCTCCTCAAGCATTCGAAGGATTAAGATTGCAAAACAGAAAATTGAGACGACCTGATCGAACTTTTGGAACTTTAGATCATAATGTTCCTACTGTTGATATATTCAATATTAGAGATGAAATTGCTAATAAACAAATTAATGCCTTACAAAAAAATTGTGAAGCATTTGGTGTAAAGTTATTTGATATGGGTTCAGACGAACAAGGTATAGTACATATGGTTGGTCCAGAAACAGGTTTAACACAGCCAGGTAAAACAATCGTATGTGGAGATTCACATACTGCTACTCATGGTGCATTTGGTGCAATTGCATTTGGAATAGGTACTAGTGAAGTTGAACATGTTTTTGCAACTCAAACATTATGGCAAACTAAACCTAAAAACTTAAAAATTCAAGTAGATGGTACCCTACCTACTGGTGTATATGCAAAAGATATCATCTTATATTTGATTAACCAATATGGAGTTGATTTTGGTAGTGGATACGCTTTAGAATTCGCAGGTGAAGCTATTTCCAATATGTCAATGGACGAGCGAATGACTATTTGTAATATGGCCATTGAAGCTGGTGCTAAGTATGGAATGATGAAGCCAGATGAAACAACTTTTGAATATGTTAAAGGTCGTGAATATCAACCTGAAAACTTTGAAGAAAAAGTAGAAGATTGGAAAACGCTTTATTCTGATGAAGATGCTACTTATGATAAAATCATCACAGTTGATGTAAATGATTTAGAACCACAAGTTACATGGGGAACTAGTCCAGAAATGGGCGTAAGTTTCAGTACACCATTCCCAGAAATCAATGATATTAATGATGAAAGAGCGTATAACTATATGGGGCTTAAACCTGGTCAAACCGCACGAGATATTCCTCTAGGTTATGTATTCCTTGGTTCTTGTACAAATGCTAGACTTTCAGATTTAATTGAAGCGAGTAAAATAGTAGATGGACACCAAGTTCATCAAGATATTACAGCTATAGTCGTACCAGGTTCACGAAGCGTTAAACTACAAGCTGAGGCACTAGGATTAGATAAGATTTTCAAAGATGCAGGCTTTGATTGGCGAGAACCAGGATGTTCAATGTGTCTAGGTATGAATCCCGATCAAGTACCAAATGGGGTACATTGTGCCTCAACGAGTAATCGTAACTTTGAAGGACGACAAGGTAAAGGTGCAAGAACACATCTCGTATCTCCAGCTATGGCTGCTGCGGCTGCTATAAATGGAAGATTTGTAGATACTAGAAAGGTGGTCATTTAAATGGAACCTATTAACATCTTTAATGGGAAAACAGTTCCCCTATTGAATGATAATATTGATACGGATCAAATTATCCCTAAAGTCTTTTTAAAAAGAATAACTAAAACAGGATTTGGCCCTTTTCTATTTGATGAATGGCGCTATCTTGAAGACGGTTCTGAAAATCCAGACTTCAACTTAAATAAACAAGAATATAAAGGAGCAAGCATTTTAATTTCTGGTGACAATTTTGGTTGTGGATCATCAAGAGAACATGCTGCATGGGCGCTTAAAGATTTTGGGTTCCTTATTATTATTGCAGGTAGTTTTAGTGATATCTTTTATATGAATTGTACTAAAAATGGTATGCTCCCTATTGCTATTGAAAATAAAAATGATAGAGAAGCGATTGCTCAACATAGTGATATAACTATTGATTTACCAAATCAAGAAGTTATTACACCTGAAGCAAAATATCATTTTGAAATAGATTCAACATGGAAGAATAAACTTGTTAATGGGCTAGATGATATTGCTATTACATTAACTTACGAAGATCAAATAAACGAATATGAGAAAATGCACAACTAATTTGGGAGTGATAAAATGACCTTAAAAACACGTTTAAGTGCCGAAGATATAGAAGAAGCTTTTTTAAAATTAAAAGACACTGTTAAACAAACACCTTTAGAAAAAGATATGTATTTATCACAAAAATTTGATTGTAACGTATACTTAAAAAGAGAAGACCTTCAATGGGTGCGCTCATTTAAATTACGAGGTGCATACTATGCCATTAATCAATTAACTGATGAAGAAAGAGCAAACGGCGTTAGTTGTGCAAGCGCAGGTAATCATGCCCAAGGTATTGCATTTACTGCTAAACAACTTGAAATTAAAGCAGTTATTTTCATGCCAGTTACTACCCCAGCTCAAAAAATTAATCAAGTGAAATTTTTCGGTGGTGAATTTGTTCAAATTGAATTAATTGGAGACACATTTGATGATTGTTTGAAACATGCCCTTGAATATACTGAAAAATTTGGATTAAGCTTTATTGATCCATTTGATAATATTAATACGATTGCTGGTCAAGGTACTATTGCAAAAGAAATGGTAGATTATGCAAATGATGAGAACATTCAATTTGACTATTGCTTTGCTGCAATCGGTGGTGGCGGACTTATTTCTGGAGTTGGTACATATTTAAAAGAAAATATGCCGACTACACAAGTTATAGGTGTAGAACCATTAGGAGCAAGTAGCATGGCTCAATCAGTAAAAGCAAATAAGATTGTAACGTTAACTGACATCGATAAATTTGTAGATGGTGCTTCAGTAGGAAAAGTTGGACAATTAACGTTTGATATTTCTAAAAATGTAGTAGACAATTTTGTAGCTGTAGATGAAGGTGAAGTTTGTAGCACTATTCTTGATATGTATTCGAAGCAAGCCATTATAGCCGAACCAGCAGGTGCATTAAGTGTGAGTGCCCTTAATCATTATACAAATGAAATTAAAGGTAAAAATGTAGTATGCATTGTAAGTGGTGGTAATAATGATATTAATAGAATGAAAGAAATTGAAGAAAGATCCCTCTTATTCGAAGATATGAAACATTACTTTATCGTTAATTTCCCACAAAGACCTGGCGCTTTAAGAGAATTTGTAAATGACGTATTGGGTCCTAATGATGACATTACTAAATTTGAATACTTAAAAAAATCTAGTCAAAATACTGGTTCTGTTATTATTGGTATTCAACTTAAGGACCATAATGATCTTGACCAATTATATAAGAACGTCAGTGAATTTGATCCTAAATACATTTACATTAATCAAAACAAAATGCTTTATTCACTACTGATTTAAAAGATAGTAGAATATAAATCCTAACTTAAAATAAATAGGCATATCACTTAACTGAGTTTTCAGTTTTATAGTGATATGCTTATTTTTTTAATATCTTACGATTTTGTACGTGCATGCTTGCCTAGGGGTATGGCTCGAGCCTGCAGTCTCTCACACATACTATTCCCTCAGGCGTCAGTACTTTACAAAATCGTGACAAACATCTATTTTTTATACAAAAAGTAAGAGCAGAAATTCTAATATATTTATGTCCTAACTCTTTTATCACTTCTTTTTAATTTGTTATATTTGAGTCCGTTCTCAAAATCTATTTTTTGATTAAGTTTCTCAGTCTTTTTTTACTATTTTTTAAAGTTTATAGTGATATGCTTATTTTTAATATCTTACGATTTTGTACGTGCATGCTTGCCTAGGGTATGGCTCGAGCCTGTAGTCTCTCACGCATACTATTCCCTCAGGAGTCCGCACTTACAAAATTGTGATATTTTTCGGATATTTTAAAGCTATTTTGGGTTTAGCCATTCCGTTTATTATTACATGGACAAAGCAAAGTAAAATGTACGAACTATGTATGCAGTAATGGCAAGAAATATAAGAAAAATTTTCTTAGAGTTTTATATTCCTTTTAATTTTTTACATAAAAAAAAAGAGACCTAACAGGTCTCGAGTGCGGCTCATCGCATCCATTTATAAATATTTGCCCGGCAACGTCCTACTCTCGCGGAACGTAAGCCCAACTACCATCGGCGCTAAAGAGCTTAACTTCTGTGTTCGGCATGGGAACAGGTGTGACCTCTTTGCTATCGTCACCAGACAAAT
>NZ_MWJM01000018.1:0-36903 GCF_002018435.1 Mammaliicoccus fleurettii
CACTTTAAACGGTTATGAAACACCTGCACATGAAAATTACGCAAAAGAACATCAAGACGAAGCGAAAAATATTAACTTATATGATCAAAATTTAAATGTCTATAGTAATTATGGTTTAGATGCAAACGCACAACCGACGAACGCTGAACAATTTAATTTATCTATAGATGATGTTAGAGAATCTTATGGTATGGATTATTCTAAAACTGGAAGTCCTCGTAGTATAGAAGGTCAATATTCTTATAATTTAAATGGTTACAAAATTGCCTTCACATCTGATGAAAAGGGTGTTGTAACGAGAATTGACTTTTATACATTAGTAGAATAACTTTATAAATTGTTTATTTGTTCAATACGATATTGAAGTTCATCAAAGTCTATTATTCGGGCTTGTCGGTGGACTTCTTTTTGATTGTAAAAAAGCATGACTACGGGTGAAGTGAATAAATTTAATTGTCCAACTGCTTCAGGTACTTGATTAGCGACTATTTCATATGCTGGGATTTGATAATTTTCAGCCATTTTTTGCACAATTGGATGATCAGCTTTACATACAGAACAATTTTCACTAGAAACATATATCAAAGTGAACGTATGGGCATTAATTTTTTCATTTAATTCGTCAAAAGTGCTTATAATTTTCATAAAAATCTTCTCCTATCATTTCAATATATCGGCAAGTATTATACCATTACAGGAGAAAAGGAGTGAATGATATGTTTGGTAATAAGAACGAAGACGAAAGATTTTATGTGAAATCTAAAGAAAATATTAAATCTTTAGGTAGATTTACTGTTGTAGTTGATCGTGAAACAGGCGTTAATTATGTACACGCTTGGGTAGGAACTGGTAGCAGTTTAACACCATTATTAGACAAGAACGGTAATCCTATAATAGATAACATGAAATAATTTTTCAGTAATACACAAAGGAGTATTTAAATGTTTAGTAGATTTGTACGCATCGTCGTAGCTATAACCTTATTGATTTTTATTGTAAATGCACCCTCAAAAATTGCTGAAGCATCAAAAGAAGCAGGTACAATGGGAAATGGTTATAAGAAATACATAGAAAACAAACAAGATACACAACATAGAAAAAGCCAAGAAACAAAAGAAGCGGCAGTCGTTCCTAAAGAAGATTCAATACTTGATTTATCAGAATGGCAAGGTAAACTAACCTCTGCACAAGTAAAAAAATTAAAAGCAAATTATGACTTTATTATATTAAGAGCACAGTATGGATCAGATTATAAAGATACAACTTTTGCAACAAACTCAAAATTATTAGAAGCAAATAATATGAAATATGGTGTGTATTCATATAGCATGTACGAAAATGCGAGTGATGCACGAACAGAAGCAAAATCATTATATAATAGAGCACCGAACGCAAGCTTCTACATTAATGATTACGAAGAAGAAACTGTAACTTCAGGCACATCTGATGAAAGTACACAAGCATGGTTAGAAGAAATGAGAAAGTATTCAGGAGATAAAAAAGTCCTATTATATTCATATGAAGACTTTATGCTCAATAATACAGCAACAGCAGTACAATCATATGACGGATATTGGTTAGCAGCTTATCAAGAAACACAGCCAGAAAGAGAACATGTACTATGGCAATATACAGACAGTTATTATTCAGAAGAACTAGATCAAAACGTAGATGCTAATGTATTAAGTCCGAACGTTCAATCAAGCTGGTTTATCTCTTAAAATATACTTAATCATATGAAACCTCTCAAAAAGTCTATTTGTAGTAAGTTTGATTGAGTGTATAGTAACTATATACATTATCATAGATAGAAAGTAAGATTCACTCGAATAAAGAGAGAGGTGTTATAAATGTATATATTATTTATTATTTTAGCTATAATTACATTCATTTTCTTGGCATATTCTATCGTAATATTAATGGGGAAAGATGGTATGATATATTCATTTTTATCCAAAAAGGAGAAGAATCAATCTGATAGAAATAAAGGTTGGATATTCTTTTCAAGTGTCTTATTATTGTTTATCTGTTTAATTGTTTTCTTCTTTTTTGTTATTTAAGTAATAAGACAATATGATTTATCTTCAAGGTTATGAAAGATATAATCGAGTATAAAGAAGGTGAATTAATGAATATATTAGATGATTATTTTAAATTATTTGATGAATCAAGATATAGTGAAGAAAGTTTTCAGAAGTTAAATGCATTATTTAGTGATGAAATTGAATTTGTATTGAATAATAAAACATTTAAAGGTAAAGAAGCTTGGAAACAGTTTGTAAAAAGTGTGTATACAACAAACAAAGACTTGAAACATATGCATAACGGTTGGACAGAAAACGAAGACGGTAGTTTCGAAACACATTGGGCAGTTTGTGGTAATAGATATGAGACAGGCGTTTACACACAAGAAGGTAAAGATATAGCAAGATTAGATGCAAATGGAAAAATTGCGTATTTAGAAAACCAGCCAAAAGACGATCAATTATTTTCAAATCAATAGAATAAATCAAGAGCGTAGGGCAGAAATCTAATTTTATGACAAGATTTCGTTGTCCCACGCTCTTATCATAGGGCATCCATATTCACACAAGTCGAGAGAAGTGTAGGCAAGGGTAGCTATATTCACACAAGTCGGAAGAAGTGTAAATGACTTTTATAAGTAAAAAGAGCAGAAATTCAATTTTAACTATGAATTTCTGCTCTTATTATATTTCTAGGACATTTGTGTCCCAAGCTCTATATTCATTTTTTTCATCATTCACGATGTTCCTCAATGAATGCTCTTGTTTTTCCTGTAAGGAGTGGTCCGCCTGTATAAATGTCTCTTGTTGATTGATTTTTTATGTTCAATTCTGGTCGTATGCCATGTGCATGTATGCCGACAACGTGATTGTGTTTATTAAACACGGGTGATCCTGAGAAGCCGATTGTTCTATGCAAATGTCCAATATACTCAATGTAATTTTGAGTTGGTTTAAGGAAGTAACCTTTTGATTGATACATAAGTTGACCATTGTACGGATGTTCGCTCGGATATCCTAACATGTACAGTGGTTCTTTAGTTTGCATTTTTTTAATTTCTTGTTCGGATGCTAATGTTAACGGTTTTACCTTTTTAGATAAACGTTGTTCTGTAATGAGTATAGCGACGTCTCTTTCAGACGATGTATAAAACTTTTTAACTTTAAATTTCATAGGAATTTGTTGGTCTGATTTAGATGGATAGAAATAAAATTGTTTTGTTTCTTTATTACCATCGTCATCACTAGCTACGTGAGCTGCGGTAATAATTGTATGATCATCAATGACAAAACCAGTTGCCCCATTCCCTGATTTACCAGTCTTATCTGATGATACTTTACCGACACCTTTGAAATGATTATTGCTATCTGTATCGTAGGGTTTAATTGTTAATAAATCATTTGGTATTTGTGAACCTAGTTTAAATGCATCATTGTAATCTGCATGTGTTGCTTCTGTGAATGTATCTTTATATGTTGCTGTTTCATCATGATCAACGAAAAAATAGTTGAATAATGATATAAATAGCACGAAAAATAATTTAAGGCATAACATAGTTTCATCACAATCTTTCTCAAAATTGAATATTGCCTATGTTATACCCTATTATGATTTTTATAAAATACTTGTTATGAAAAATGTAATGACTGAAAGTACGATAGATGTTATAGCCATAGCAATCATTGGTTTGAAAGCTTTTGCTTTTATGTCATTGAATGAAACGTTTAATCCAATTCCTACCATTGCCATAATTAAAATTAATGTAGTAAATGTGCTAATTACATTTAAAACACTCTCTGGAATTGGAACAAATGTGTTAATGGCACTCATTACTAAAAATCCAATTAAGAAGTATGGAAAATCAATTTTTTGAGAAACTTTATTAGATTTTTTTCTATTTACGATAACTAAGAAAATGATACTTAAAGGAATAAGTAAGAATACTCTTCCTAATTTAGTCAATAGCCCGATACTAAGCGCCTCTGTACCACCTGCATCAGCAGCTAAAATAACATGTGCAATTTCATGTAAACTAGCCCCCGACCAAATCCCATAAACTTCTGGATCCATAGGGAATAATGCATAGAGCAATGTATATGTTAACGAGAAAATAGTTCCCATAATTGCAACTAAACCTACACTTATACCAACATCACTTTCTTTAGATTTTAATATTGGTGAAATCGCTGCAATAGCTGCCGCACCGCAAACTCCTGTACCAACTCCTAATAATAAGACTAAATCTTTGTCTCCTTTAATGATTTTATTGAGCAAAATAATAAAGAAAATAACAAATGCTACAACACCAACATCAAGTAATAACAGCGTGCCACCTTCATTAACAATCGTAGATAAGTTAAGCTTCAAGCCATAAAGTATGATGGCTAATCTAAGTAGCTTTTTAGAAGAAAATACAACACCCAATTCTATTTGTGTTGGGTACCCTTTAAAATGTCTATACAAAATCGCAGTTATAATCGCAATAGCCAAAGCACCAACCTTATTTAAAATAGGCAAGTTAGATAATAATATACTTACAATTGCGATAATGAATGTAAACCCGACACCCAATATGAATTTCTTACTCATAATAACGCCCCCTAATTCCCTTAACTATAGTTTAAAAGGAAGAGCGTTATTTGTGAAATGCTATTTTTAAATATATAATATAACAAAAATGATATGGAGTGGATGAGTTGGAAGATAAATTAAATATATTAAAAGTTATCGTTGAAGAAGAAGGGTTTACGAAAGCTGCAGAAAAACTTTTTAAATCACAACCTTCCATAAGTAGAGATATTAAAACACTTGAAGACAAATATCAAATTAAAATATTCGAAAGCACTAGAAAGCAAATTGTATTAACAGAAGAAGGTAGAGAACTGTATAACTATGCCTGTCAATTAGCCATATTAGACGAACAATTGTATACAAAGATTAATCAGCATAAAGAAGAAGTGAAAGGTAAGTTTGTAATAGGAACAAGTCATACATTTGGACAGTCGATGTTATTGGATTTAACCATTTACTTACAAACTAAATATCCTAACTTAAATATACACATATACGTGTACAACTCAGCAGATATATTAAGTCGTTTAAAAGATTATTCACTAGATATAGGCATAATTGAGAAACCTGTAATAGATGACAAAATAAATAGCGAAGTGTTAACAAGAGATAAATTGCTGATAGTTAAGAATAAACAAATCAATGAAAATTTAAACGATATGAGATGTTATGTAAGAGAAACAGGGTCCGGCATTAGATATTACCAAGATATGCTCTTACAACAATTAGACTTAACCTCAAGAAAAGTTGTAATCAACGATAATCAATTAATATTAGAGCTCGTCAAACAAAACATGGGATATACAATATTGTCTAACTTCTCTATAAAGTCATTTGATAAAAAATTTATCACAACAAACGATCTAAACTTATATCGAAACTTCTTTATCGTATCTAACAAAGCAAGATACAAAACAAATAAATATAATGCAATAATGGATGAGATAAAAGAATATCAGTTTAGGTAGGGTGCTGAGTAACAGTAAATCTTGTCATCTATATTTTCATTTTCAAATATAAATATTGTATATGTTATAATTTTTATAAGAAATTATAAGAGCGAATGGAGAAATTTTATGGGAGAGCCGAAATATAAATCAATTGCATATCAATTGAAAGATAATATTATTAATCAAGAATATAAGCGAGGTGAAACAATACCTTCTGAAAAAAAATTACAAGAATTTTATCATGTTAGCCGACATACGGTGAGACAAGCGATAGATTTATTGGTAAATGATGGTTATATTATAAAGAAAAAAGGCTTAGGTTCCATAGTAAGTGATGGTTATTTAAATAATCACATGAATAGTGGTGATAGCAAAAAAATTGGCGTTATCGTTACATACTTATCTGATTACATATTTCCAAGTATTATAAGAGGGATTGAAAAAATACTAGGAACTAATGGATATTCTTTAATTTTAGCCAGTACGAATAATACACATGAAGGTGAACGTCGATGCCTAGAAATGATGATTGACCAAGGTATTCAAGGTTTAATTGTTGAACCTACTAAGAGCAACGTGTTTAATCCTAATTTATCTTATTATTCATTAATTAAAAGTAAGGATATTCCTGTATTGATGATTAATGCTGGTTATGAAGAAATGGATATTCCATATATCAGTATAGATGATACAAAATCAGGTTATCTTGCTACTTCTTATTTATTGAATGAAGGGCATGAAGATATTGCTTTAATAACTAAGATAGATGATATGCAAGGCAAGTTTCGTATGAAAGGATATATAAAAGCTTTTGATACATTGGATGCTATTTTTAAAGGTGAAAATATATTTACTTATACTACTGAAACGATGGAGAAAGTGTTAGATTTAGTTGTTAAGCAAATATTGAATAAAGAAATATTTGCCACTGCATTTGTGTGTTACAACGATGAAATTGCTTATTCATTGATTAAAAAATTAAAAGCAAAAGGTAAGCATGTCCCTGATGATATTTCAGTAGTTGGTGAAGATAATTCAATTTTAAGCCAACTAGAAGATATATCATTGACAACAACCTCTCACCCTCAAGAAGAGCTAGGCGTTGAGGCTGCAAAGTGGATGCTAAAGACCATTAACACCGGACAAATTGGTGAAACAAAAATTATGGATACAGAAATTATTATAAGAAATAGTGTAAAAAGAAGAAATGCTTAATTTTAAGCATTTCTCAGAGTGTCGACAAAGACTTAGACTTTGCCGGCATTTTTTTATGCGCATGCTTTCCGCGGGCATGTTCTCAGCCTGTAGTCTTCGAATCATGCTTTTCCGGCAGGAGTCATCGCTAAAAAAATACCGAATATTACCAAAATATTTTATAATATTGATGGAATTTTATTTAGAAAAGTTGATAAATTATTAGATTTAAACTTTGTTTCTGAACTTGTAGAAGATAAATACCGTTTAAATAACGGACGTCCTTCTACTGGTTCCGTAACATTAGTCAAGAAAATTGGTATGTCAACAGTAAACTGGACAATTTTTATGTGGTACTTAATTTATAATTCACTGGCGTTTGATAGTTCAATGAATCATGAATTCTATGATGATTAAACCAATTAATATAATCAGATAGTTGTAAATTAAGTTCACTAATGTTCTGAAACATCTAAACCCTTGGCTTTTAATGCTTCTCTAATCTTCCTAGATCTATAACATTTTCTACTCTTATTAAATATACTGATAATGCTTTCTGCCAGTAGATTTTCTTGTGCTTCTTTCTCTGCTTTTTTCACGACATTTACTTCATAGTAATAAGTACTACGACATATTTTAAGGGTTTTATACATGGCTGATACCGAATATTGATGGCTATTTCGCCTAATCACTTTTATTTTCGTCCCATTATCAGCGCTGCTTGCTTTAAAATATCTGTTTCCATCCTTAACTGCTTATTTTTTTACGTAATCTTTTCAACTCTTTTTCATCTTCACTGAGATTATCTTGCTGTTTAAATGACCCTGTCTTATCATAGTCTTTAATCCATTTGTCGAGTGCAGATGGTGTTAAAGTATACTCATGAATAATATCGTTTCGAGATTTTCCATTTTTGAACAATTGAACCATTTGAAGTTTGAATTCAGGACTGAAAGTCCTTCTCTTTTTTTTCATAAAAAGAATTGCCTACTTTCTTAAATTAAGACTAACCTTCCTTATAAAAGTTGTCTAGTTAAGAGTAGCTGATCCAAATATTCAGTCACTATACTTATATGATGGAGCATGTGGTTTAGGAAGTGTATTATTAAGATACAAAAAGTATATTGAACCTAATGAGTATAATCAGTTACTCGATGGTATTTTAAAAGAAAGTCTCCGAATTACTACTAGATCATTATTACAAAAATGAATTAAATATTTAATAAATGAGGTTATACAATGAAAAAAAATTATCTATATCTTGTTCTTTTAACCTTTTTTAGTGTTATAGGTAGTAAATTACTTACATTCGCTTTATCGTTCCATATCTTAAATATAACTGGAAGTCCAAAATATTTTTCATACTTAGTTGTAATATATTCAGTATTATTTATTGTGGGAAGTCCTATAGCTGGTTTTTTCATTGATAAGTTACCTAGAAAATTACTCATCACTTCTTTTCAATTGTTGACAATTATAACTATAATAGCCTATTCGATTATTGACCAATCATTAAATAATTTAGTATATATTTATATATTAGTTATTATTTTGAATATTACTGACATAGTGGTGAGTTTATCGTTCAATAGCGGATTACTGGAATTAGTTGGTGAAAAATATATTGATAAAACAGTTTCACATAGAAGTGCGATTCAAAATGGTGTTCAAATTGGGTCACCAATACTTGGTGGATTGATATATGCAATTATGCCAGTTCAAAATTTCATAATTATTATGCTAGTTACAGAAACTATTACATTGGTTTTAGCACTATTATTGACGTATAAAAATAAGGAAATTGAAGCTTTAGAAAAGTCAAAAGGTGAAAGCTTCATACAAAGTTATAAAACTGTATGGAATTTTGTTAAGAGAAAAAAAGATATATTACTTGTCGTGACTTCTGGAATAATAATTAATTTTCTATTTGCTTTTATAACTTTAGGTATACCTGCAAGTTTTGTAACATATTTCGATATGGGTTCTAAAGAACTTGGATTTTTAGAAGCGACTTTTCCTACAGCTGGTTTTTTGTTTGCAATTATCTATCCTTATTTTAAGAAAAAGGGTGGAATAATCTTAAATGTGCAATTAGCGTATTTGATAATCTCCATAGGCACTTTGATTATATGTTTACCATTTGTATTTATGTTTAAGGACCTTATTATTCTTGTTGTTTATATGTGTGGAATGTTTTTAATAGGTATTGGAGTAATGCTCAGTAATATTCCTATAAATATATATGTTCAAAAACAAGTCCCAGAAGAAATAAAAGCTAAATATTTTGCTACTCAACAAACATTATCTCAAATTACTATGCCACTAGGTATATTAATTGCGGGTGCTCTGTTTGATTCCAATACAGGTTTTTACTTAATTTCATTCACTGTGTTTATGATCACTTGTTTAATATTGGTGTTTGTATATCAACATTTAAAAAGATATGTCTAAGGGCATATCTTTTTAAATTTAATAAAATAATTTACTTGATAAACAAATGGTGAATTTTCAACAGCTATTTCATAAGTAGACTTACCATTATTGACTCTTCAATTGACTCAATAGTATCTAAATATTTAATATCTTCTGGTGCGATATCATCTGAGAAATGCTTAATTTTAAGCACTTCTTCTTTTTTTGATCAAAATACATATATGGACAAATTAATAATAAATTTGACATGTACGGTCAAGTGGTGTTATATTTCTTTTTGAAAGCGATTGCATTTGGAGGCGGTATTTTGGTTAAAGATGGAATTCGTTCAGAAATATTGAATGGAGAAATATCTATAGGTATTGAATTAGGTTCAACAAGAATTAAGACAGTTGTGATAGATTGGGACTTTGAAACGATAGGCTCTGGATATTATGAATGGGAAAATAAATTTGAAAATGGTTATTGGACATACTCAATTAATGATGTATGGATAGGTTTACAAAAAAGTTATAAATCTATGACAGATGATATTCAATCAAAATTTAATATCTCTATAAAGAAAGTAAAGTCTATAGGAATTAGCGGTATGATGCATGGATATTTAGCTTTTGATAAAAATGACGATTTACTTGTTCCATTTAGAACATGGAGAAATTCATATACAGAAGAAGCGGCAAATCATTTGAGAGCGTGTTTTGACTTCAATATTCCTGAACGTTGGAGCATTGCGCATTTGTATCAATCAATTTTAAATAAAGAACAACATGTTAAGGAAGTTAAATTTATAACAACTTTATCAGGATATATTCATTGGTATCTTACAGAGCAAAAAGTGTTAGGTATTGGCGATGCATCAGGCATGTTTCCGATAGATCCAAACTCCAAAAATTACGACCAAGAAAAATTAAATCAATTTGATAATTTAATTAAAAATGAACAATTTGATTGGTCTATCGAATCTGTACTTCCTGAAGTATTAGAAGCTGGAGAATCAGCAGGTCGTTTAACAGAACAAGGTGCAAGTTTATTAGACCCTTCTCGTCAGTTAGAAGCAGGAGTGCCACTTTGTCCACCTGAAGGAGACGCAGGAACGGGAATGGTAGCGACTAATAGTGTAGAAAAGAAAACAGGTAACATTTCAGCTGGAACAAGTGCATTTGCAATGATCGTGTTGGATAAATCATTAAATGGAGTTTATCCAGAAATAGATATTGTAACAACACCAGTAGGAGATTTAGTTGCTATGGTGCATACAAATAATTGCACTTCAGACATAAATGCTTGGGTGAATTTATTTGAAGAAGCTTTCGAATTAATGAATGTAGAAGTTGATAGAAATGAATTGTTTGAACGACTATTCAACCATTCGCAACAGGCTGATGAAGAAAATGGAAATCTATTATCTTATGGATATGTATCTGGAGAAAATATAACAAAAATCAATGAAGGTGTTCCGATGTTTTTAAGACACCCAAATAGTCAATTTAATTTAGCTAATTTTATGAAAACGCATATAATGTCAGCATTTAGTACATTGAAAATAGGTGTGGATATTCTTAAAGAAGAAGAACAAGTAGCGATTGATTCATTTGTTGTACATGGCGGAATATTTAAAACAAAAAATATCGCACAAAGAATATTAGGAGCATCTTTAAATAGTTCAGTTGAAGTTTTGAAGACTGCTAATGAAGGTGGAGCATGGGGAATGGCAGTACTTGCAAGCTACATGGTCAACAATGAGCAGTCGTTACCGTTAAATCAATATTTAAAGCAGTATATTTTTGATAAGGAAGACGGTAATATCATCTATCCAACTGAAAAAGATGTACAAGAATATGAAGAGTTCATCCAAAAATATAAAAAAGGATTAGACATCGAAAGAGACGCTAATCAATATGTCATTTAGGAGTGAAAACATGTTAGAAAAATTAAAAAAAGAAGTATTTGAGGCGAATTTAGAATTGCCAAGAAGAGAACTTATTAAATATACGTGGGGAAATGTGAGTGCAATTGATAGAGAAAGTAATTTATTTGTTATCAAACCAAGTGGTGTAGATTACGATGTTATGACTGCAGATGACATGGTAGTTTGTAATTTAGAAGGTGAAGTAATAGAAGGTTCACTTAATCCATCATCTGATATGCCAACACATGCTGTTTTATATAAATCATTTAAAGATATAAAAAGTATTGTACACACACATTCAACATGGGCAACAATTTGGGCACAAGCGGGATTAGATGTACCAGTTTATGGCACAACACATGCTGATACTTTCTTTGGACCAGTTCCTTGTGCTAGACACTTAACTGAAGAAGAAATCAACAGAAATTATGAACATGAAACTGGAAATGTAATTGTTGAAACTTTTAAAGAAAAGGATATTAATCCACTTGAAATACCTGGCGTATTGTTGCATGGACATGCCCCATTTGTGTGGGCGGATAGTCCGAAGCATGCTGTAATGAATGCAGTTGTTCTTGAAGAAGTATGTAAGATGAATTTATTTACTAAACAATTAAATGAATCAAGTGAGTATTTACCAAATAGAATTTTAAATAAACATTATGAAAGAAAACATGGGAAAAATTCATATTACGGACAAGCAACTCAAGGAGGAAATTAAAATGAGTAAAGAAAAAGTTTTTTGGTTTTTAGTTGGTTCTCAAGAACTATACGGAGAAGAAGCACTAAAAAAAGTACAATCAAATGCACAAACTATTGTAGATACATTAAATAAAGAAGGGAACTTTCCATTTAAAATTCAATTAAAAGATGAGTTAGCTATATCACAAGATATTATAACTTCAGTTATGAAAGAAGCTAATTACAAAGATGAAGTACAAGGTGTGATCACATGGATGCACACATTCTCTCCAGCAAAAATGTGGATTAGAGGTACAAAAATTTTGCAAAAACCTTTATTACATTTTGTTACTCAATTTAACAATCACATTCCTTGGGAAACAATCGATATGGATTATATGAATTTACATCAATCGGCTCACGGTGACAGGGAGTATGGTTACATAAATGAGAGACTAAATAAAAACAATGAAGTAATTGTAGGTCACTGGCAAGAAAAAGAAATACAAGAACAAATTGGACGATGGATGAATGTAGCATATGCATATAACGAAAGCTTCAATATAAAAGTTGCGAGATTCGGAGATAATATGAGAAATGTTGCTGTAACTGAAGGTGACAAAATAGAAGCGCAAATTCAATTAGGATGGACAGTTGATTACTTTGGAATTGGCGATTTAACAACTGTTATTAATAAGGTTTCTAATAATGAAATAGAACATTTATTTGAACAATATAAAGAAATGTATGATTTTGATTATGGTAAATATGAAGTGGATGAATGGGAGTCATCAGTTAAAGAACAAATTAAATATGAAATTGGTATTAAACAATTTTTAGATGAGGGTGGCTATACTGCGTTTACTACTAATTTCGAAGATTTATATGGAATGGAGCAATTACCTGGTTTAGCAGTTCAAAGATTAAATGAGCAAGGATATGGGTTTGCAGGTGAAGGTGATTGGAAAACAGCAGCACTTGATAGGTTGCTAAAAGTGATGTCACACAATAAACAAACTGGATTTATGGAAGATTACACTTACGAAATGAGAACTGGACAAGAAGCGATTTTAGGTTCTCATATGTTAGAAGTTGATCCAACTTTAGCAGAAACAAAGCCTAAAGTAGTTGTTAATCCTTTAGGTATTGGAGGCAAGAACGATCCTGCTAGATTAGTGTTCGATGGTAAAGCAGGTGAAGGGGTAGTTGTTTCTATTTCAGATATGGGTACAAACTTTAGAATGTTAATAAATGAGGTTGAATCATTTGTTCCTGAAGAAGAAGCTCCAAATTTACCAGTTGCTCGTGTCATTTGGAAAGTAAAACCAGACTTTAAAAATGGCATTAAAGAATGGATCAAACAAGGTGGGGGACATCATACTGTCATATCATTAAGTTTAACAAAAGATCAAGTCATCACTTTAGCCACTTTATTCAATTTAGAATATGTGTTGATTAACTAAGCAAATGTGATCATTTTCAATCTCAATAACAAAGGGGAATCATAATGGGAAATCAAAAACCAAAAACAAATTTGATATACGCGTTTGGTGCATTTGGTGGATTTTTATTTGGCTATGATATAGGAATTATAAATGGTGCTTTGCCTGGAATAAAAGAAACATGGGAAGTTAGCCCAATGTTAGAAGGAACAATAACTTCAATTTTATTCCTCGGAGCAATGATAGGTGCAGTTTCGATGGCATCTTTAGCAGATAGATTTGGTAGAAAAATGATGATTTTAATAACAGCTATTATCTTTGCAATTGGTTCTTTAGCTTGTGCCTTTTCTGGAAGTCCTGGAATATTAATCGTTTCACGATTTGTACTAGGTATTTCTGTTGGTTCTGCATCAGCTTTACTACCTATGTATATGGGAGAAATATCACCACCAGCGATTAGGGGAAAAATATCAGGATTAAATCAATTAATGATAACTGTAGGTATGCTTATATCTTATGGTGTAAACTATGCATTTATAGATGTTTTTGAAGGATGGAGATGGATGCTAGGTGGTGCTGTTATACCTGCGATTATTTTATTTGTAGGCGCATTTATTTTACCTGAGTCACCTAGATTTTTAATTAAAAAAGGCTTTAAAGATTTAGCATTATCTAATTTAAAAAGAATTAGACCAGAGCGTGAAGCTGAAAGAGAATATAGAGAAATTTTACAAATTAATGATGAAATCAGTAAAGAACAAAAGACTTTTAAATTAACAAAAGCAGTTACGTTTTCAGTATTTGTAGGTTGTTGTGTCACGTTTTTACAACAAATTCAAGGGGCAAATACGATATTTTATTACTCTTCACAAATACTAGGGGATGTCTTTGGATCAACAGCTAGTGGCGTTATATCAACAGTAGGTGTAGGAATTGTTTTTGTATTAGCAACAATAGCGACACTATTTGTAGTAGATAAATTTAATAGAAAAACATTATTTATGTCCGGTTCAATTGGAATGGGATTATGCTTATTACTAGTAGGAATTATTTATCCATATACAAATTCTGGACAAACGTGGGCTATATCACTCGTGTTTATATTTATTTGTATATATGTCATATTTTATGCATATTCATGGGCTGCAGTTACGTGGATTGTGGTTGGAGAATTATTTCCGAGTGAAGCAAGAGGGATGGCAACAGGAATAGCATCAATGGTTAACTGGTTAGGTAATATTGTAGTAGCGCTATTCTTCCCGATTTTAATGCAAAGTATTGGTTTAAGTAATATATTCTTTATGTTTGCAGGTATATGTGTAGTAGGCTTCCTATTCTCGAAATATATACTTTATGAAACAAAAGGAAAAACTTTAGAAGAAATAGAACTATATTTAGACGAACGTATGAATGAACCGATAGAATCAAAAGCATAAAAAAACAACCCGTTTCCTGGATTTCAGGAAGCGGGTTTTATTTATCAAGTATTTGGTAAGGTGAGTAGTAGTGCTGTATTTAGGTTGAAGGTCTGGTTCAAAACGCACGAAGAACTTATAGATATTATAGATAAAATAACAACTAATGTTTTAAGATAATATGTCTGTTTCCTAATTTATAGTAATTGAACTAAGAAAAGCAATAGAAATTCAATTTTAAAAATGAATTTATTATTGTTAAAATAATTAGATAAAGGGTAGTTAGTCATCTTAATATATCCTTCTTTCAATATACATTTTAATAAGGAGGTCATAGCAATGAAATATAAGGATTTTGAGCAAAATAGAGTTTTTATGATTATGAATTGTATAATATTTATAATAGCTTGCTTACTAATTAAAAAAATACCCTTGTTCAATACATTAGGTTTTTTTGGAATTATTCTTTTTATAATCGTCATACTCATATTAGGTGTAGTTATATACCATATAAACTTTTTCTTATTTAAAAAGTTTGAAAAATTCAAAAACTGAACTGGGACAACACAAAAATGTATCCCAGTTCAGTTTAACTTTTAAGCGTAATTACCACCATGAATTTTAACGCATTCATTATAATTATTATATAAAGACTTTTCTAATATTTACTGATTCATAATTTAATGTAGCTAGTCACCTATTTATCGTTCCAAAGAAAATACATCTTCAATAAATGAAAATACGCTATTTTTTTTAGTACTAGAGTTATAAAGGAGATTGGTCTTAAGTGTTGTAAATTGATAATCTAACGGTACTAAAAATAATTCATTATTTTTTAATTCTTGAGTAACAACAAACTCTGGTAATAAGGCAATGCCTCCAAATTTTTTAATATGTAGTTTTAAAGATTCAATACCAATAAATTCGAGTTTTTGCATTGGTGTAATATTGTTCTTGAATAATATCTTTTCCATTTGCTCTCTATAGCTACATCCTTTTTCAGTTACTAATAATGTATAATTTTCAAGATCATTTAGGTGAAATGAAGAAATTTGTTTGTTGGAAACTAAGACAAGGTTGTCTACTGATATGGCGATATTATCTAAAGTGTTATTTATAATATATTCATCTGTTATTAAAGACAAATCTGTTTCAAAATTTGATAATTCTTCTTTAAGATAGAAATCGGAATGTGCTGTCTTAAAAGTAATATTCACATGAGGGTTGTCCATGAGCCATTTTCCTATTTTATGAGAATATTTATATATATATTGACTTTCTTGCATATTCACTATCAAACTTTCGGATTGCTTATACATACCACGTAGTTCCTTCTCAAATTCTATGTTACTATCTATAATATTTTGTGCATATTTAATATATGTTAAACCTTCGTTAGTTAACTCAATGCCATATTTTTTTCTGTGAAAGAGTAATACACCTAACTCATTTTCAAGTTTCTCAATATGACCTGATACTGTTGATTGTGAATAGTTTAGTAGACTTGCTGTTCTGGATACATTTTTAGTTTCACTTGCGACTAAAAACGTCTTTATAAAATTGATATTCATTGTATGCTCCAATCGATAATCAGTTTTTACGATATCTGATATCTAAAAATTCAATTTTAATAATAACACAAAGTGGATTAATATAAATATATAAACTATATAAGTAGGAGCGTTAATAATGATTACATGTTTATTAGGAAGTAGTAGAAAAAGTGGAAACTCAAATATAATGGCAGAGCATTTATTAAAGGGTACAAATCATAAAATGGTTCATCTTTATGAGAAGAATATAGAAAAAGTTATAGACAATAGACATTCGAGTACAAGAAATACTAATGAAGACGACTACAAGGATGTGCTCATTGATGTATTGGACGCTGATACCGTTGTATTGTCGACACCGTTATATTGGTACTCTATGAGTGCATCTTTAAAATTATTTATAGATCGTTGGACAGAAAGTTTAAGAGATCCAGAATTACCTGATTTCAAATCAAAAATGGCACAAAAAGAATTTATAATCATAATTGTTGGAGGAGATAATCTCATAGTTAAAACAAAGCCATTAATAGCACAATTTAAATATATCTTTGAGTTTATGGGAATTACGAATTACTCATTTGTAGTAGGAGAAGGTGTAAAGCCTTTAGAAGTATTAAAAGGTGAAAAAACAATAGAGCAAATAAAAAATTTAAATGTGGAATTAAGAAATAGAAGTAAACAAACAGGAGAAATAAATGAATAAATTAGAAAAGTGCACAGTTATTTTTAGCATTTTTATAATTATTTCTTCATCGTCGTTACTATTTTTCAACTATTATTACACGTATATCATGCCAATAATAGTTATAACAACATTAGTTATAATCATAGTAATATCATTTATTATGGTATTACAATTTATAAATAAAAAATAAAAACACCCATCTTTTCAAATTATACAAGTTGAAAAGGTGGGTGTTTATTCTGTAATTCAAACAAAGTTTATTGTTGGGTTTTCATTTTTTTTGAAGTAATAATATTGATAATTAGCCAAACTATTTGAGTTAAAAAAGGCATGATAAAGAGTGCGGCGACCATACCGATAGACATCCATTTTAATTCAGTTGTTTGAACAGCACCGGTAGCATCAATTTCTCTAAACCATAAAAAGATAGCCATAAGAATAAATGATCCAAGTTCAATAACAGTTAATATCCACCATAATATCCATGATACTTTCATAAAGTGTCCTCTTTTCGGAAATTAATTATTTAATTAAAATGGTATCATTGATATTTTAAATGAGCAATATGCGTCATTTTTCCTTTTTCTTTTTATTATTAATAAGCGCCATAATAATACCATAAACTATAGAAACAATAATGATTTCTATCGCGGTGTAATCTCTATTAAAGAAATATGTAAGTGCTGAAAAAATAATTAAAAAGCCTATAAAGTGTGTTAAAAAAGATTTTACCATTATGTGATATGCCTCCTTTTAAAACGTTTCTTTACTAATATGTATATAAAAAGTATAACTTAATTAGAATTACAATTATATGATATGCTAAAATTTAACTAAATAACGTTAATATTAAAGAATAGAGGAATGTAAATGGCTTTTAATATTGAGATTCTGGATGATGCTAATAATATAGATTTAATTACGATTTATGACGGAAATTCAGAAATTAAATTCACTAATTTTGGCATGAGAATTGTAGATTGGAAAGTTGATGGTAGGTCTATCGTTCTTGGTCCAAATGAGAGTGATGACTTAGTCCAATATTATGAAGAAAATCCTTATTTCTTTGGGGCTACTATTGGTAGATACGGTGGTAGAATTGAAAATGGTACATTTGAATTGAATGGTCAAAATTATAAATTAGAACAAAATGATGCTAAACATAATTTGCATGGTGGATCTAATGGGTTGCATTCACGCGTATTTGATTATGAAATTATAAATGAAGATAAGATTGTTACGGTTATTTATACAGCTGATATGAAATCCGAAGATGACTATTTCCCAGGTAATATACAAATAAGAGTAACGCACCGATATGATTTAATTCAAATGATGTGGTCAATTCATTATGAGGCTACGAGTACGGAAGATACTTTATTTAACCCAATGAATCATGTGTATTTTAATTTGAATAAGACGAATCAAACGATTGAAAATCATAGAATTCATAATGAAATTGAATTTTATCCATTAAAAGAAAATCAAATTGTGAAGTCATTGGATACAGTTAATATTAATGAAGAAATAGGAAAAGAGATACTTACTTTTAGAGATATTTTTGAGAGCGGCTTGGAACAAATTAAGCAATTTAACGGAATAGATCATCCCGTTAAATTAGGAGATGAGTCATTTACAGTTTCAAATGACGAATTGGAAATTGAAATGAAAACTGATCAAGACCATGTAGTTATTTTCACTTTGAATGATGTAGATTGGAACGACCATGATCACACAATTCAAGAGCACGGCGGTTTTACTTTAGAAACACAATCTATACCTGATGATATACATTTGTTAGGTGATAGTGCACCTTCTATTTTAAGAAATGGCAAAACATTTAGTAGTGAAACAAGTTACCAAATTAAAACTAAAGATAAGTAAGAAGAAAGATATCGTGCGATTCGGCTCAAATCCGTTCAAAACGCACGAAGACTTTCGAGATATCGTGCGATTCGGTTCAAATCGCCTAAAATCTGCTTAAGCCTATATTAGTTATAAATGATTTCTTTTAATTTTAATATTGCAGGTTCGATATCTTCTAGTTCTATTTTTGCGAATCCTATGATCAACGTTTTGATTGATGAATTTGCTGGTTCTTCAACCATAAATCTTCTTAATGTATAGAGTTCTATACTATTGTCATGTGCTTTTTGTTCTATTTCTTTATAACTCAGTGTGGTTTTTATATTTAATAAGAAATGAAGACCTGCTTGCATATCATAAATCGTGATATCTTCTTTAAATTCTTTTGATAATATTTTTAAGAATAGCTCTCTTTTTTCTGTATATATGTGATGCATTTTTCGAATATATTTCTCGTAATTTCCTGATTTGATAAAAAGGTGTAGTGCATAGGCATTAATTGAACTTAAATCGGTAATTGAAGTCTCTGTTGCTAAATCAAATTTATAAAGTAGTGGATATGGTAATACCATATAACTCACTCTTAAGCTTGGCATTAAAGTTTTTGAGAATGTTCCTAAATATATGACTCGGTCATTTTTATCTAAACTATATAATGAGGGGATATTGTCTGTTCCGTATTTGTACTCACTATCGTAATCGTCTTCTATAATGTATTTATTTTGTTCAGTCACCCAATTTAATAATTCTATTCTTCTAGATATAGGCATAATTGTTCCAGTAGGAAATTGGTGAGAAGGTGTCGTCACAACGAAATCTGGTTTTTCTGTCTTTAATGTATTAACCGATAATCCTTTATGATCAAGTGGTATGTTTACGACTTCTTGCCCCATATCTATAAACAGTTTTCTCATACGTGAATATCCGGGATTTTCAATTGCGATTTTTTGATTGTCGGATAGTGTCTTAAATAACGTACTTAATAAATTAGCTGTACCTGAGCTTACTATGATTTGTTCAGGATAACAGGATACACCTCTTTTATATGAGATGAGTTGTGCAATAGATTTTCTAAGTTCTAAAGGTCCTTTGTAAATAGGTATTTCTGACATTTCATTTTTGAAGGTAGAAAAAGCTTCTTTGACATGTTTAGACCACAAATCAATTGGAAATTGTGAGATATCTGTCGTCATATGAGATAAAGAATAGCGAAATGATGATTTAATTTGAGTTGGACTATTGTTTAAAGGTTGTGAAATGTGATGATCTTGTATAATCAGTTTGTTTAACGCTTCAACAAAATACCCCTGTCTTTCCTTCGTATAAATGTAACCTTCCGCAAAAAGTTGTTCATAAGCATTTTTAACAGTATTTATACTTACACTTTGATCATTTGCAAGTTGTCTTTTTGAAGGTAGTTTTTCGTGACTATTATATTGTTGCGAGAGAATATCTTGTTTTATTTTGAGATAAATTTCTCTATATTTGTAAGTTTGAGTCATACTTTTCACCCCTCTGGTACTATAAATTAATAAAAACTGGTACTTTTCATTATACCAATAATTTTTTAATATGTATTAAATAAACAATAGGAGGGATTTTAGATGGGTAAGACTCAAGAAGAATTAGTATCTCTACGTAACGAATATGTAGCAAGAGGTGTCAGTAATGGAAATACACATATAGCTGACTTTGCTAAAGGGGCAACTGTTACAGATAATGAGGGACAAGAATGGATAGACTTTGCAGGCGCAATTGGTACATTAAATGTAGGTCATTCACATCCGAAAATTACTGAACATCTAAAAAATGAATTAGAACGATTTATATTACCTGGATTTAATGTCATTATGTATGAAAGCTATATTAAGTTAGCTGAAAAATTAGCTGAGATTACACCAGGAGATCATAAAAAGAAAACAGTATTACTTAATTCAGGAGCTGAAGCTGTAGAAAATGCAGTAAAAATAGCTCGTAAATATACAGGAAGACAACAAGTTGTATCTTTCATTAGAGGTTTCCACGGAAGAACAAATTTAACAATGTCTATGACTAGTAAAGTTAGACCATATAAATTTGGTTTTGGACCTTTCGCACCAGAAGTATATCAAGCACCTTATCCTTATTTAGCTGATAAGCCAGAAGGTTTGAGTGATGAAGCGTATATCGACTCAGTCATTAAAGATTTAAAGAACTTCTTTATAGCTACAGTTGATCCTACTGAAGTTGCTTGTGTCGTTATTGAACCAGTACAAGGTGAAGGCGGATTTATTATCCCCGACAAAAAATTCATTCATGCATTAAAAGATATTTGTGAAGAACATGGAATTGTATTTATTGCAGATGAAATACAAACTGGATTTGCTCGAACAGGAAAGACATTCGCGATAGAGCATTTTGATGTTGTACCTGATTTAATGACGGTATCTAAATCTCTTGCAGCAGGTTTTCCATTAAGCGGTGTTGTAGGTAGAAGTGAAATTATAGATAGTCCAAACCCAGGTGAGATTGGTGGTACATATGCCGGAAATCCTCTAGCTTGTGAAGCTGCACTTAAAGTTATAGAAATTATAGAAGAAGAAAACTTGAATGCTAAAGCTGAGCAACTTGGCGCAACTCTAGAAACAACATTACAATCATTTAAATTAGAACATAATTTTATTGGAGACATTCGTAGATTAGGTGCAATGGTCGCAATGGAAATTGTAGATCCAGAAACAAACGCACCAAATAAGCTAAAAACATCAGAAATTGTGAAGACAGCTAACGATAATGGGTTATTATTATTATCAGCTGGTATAAACGGTAACGTGATTAGATTTTTAGCACCTTTAGTCATTACAGACGAAGAACTAAACAAAGGTTTATCGATTTTAGAATCCAGTCTTTAATAAATAGGACTAATGAAAATGGGGTATAAATATGAATTCTCAATTTAATAAAACAATGAACATAGCAGATGTATTGTTTCTCGCGATTGGAGCCATGCTTGGATGGGGCTGGGTTGTACTTTCGGGAGAATGGATTTCTGAAGCAGGATTTTTAGGAAGTATCATAGCTTTTGTAATAGGTGGTTTATTAGTAATATTCATAGGATTGACGTATGCAGAGCTAGCATCTGCAATACCTGAAACAGGAGGCGGATTCGTCTTTGTTAAGAAAGCGTTCAGTCCAGGTGTAGCTTTCTTCTCAGGTTGGTCAGTATTATTTGGATATGTATCAGTCATTACATTTGAAGCTGTTGCATTACCGACAGTTATAGATTACGTTTTACCTTTTGAACATACAGGATTGTTGTGGAACTTAGCAGGTTGGGACGTATACTTAACATGGGTTCTAATAGGATCTATTGGCAGTGTTATCTTAACTTCACTAAATTACTTTGGCGTTAAGCCAGCTGCTATTATGCAAACAGTGTTTACTATATTTATTGTAGGCGTAGGATTGTTATTATTTTTTGGAGCGAGCTTTAATGGTGAATTTACTCAACTTAAACCATTATTCAGCCATGGTGTTGGAGGAACAATGTCAGTTCTCATCATGATTCCATTTCTATTTGTAGGGTTTGATGTTATACCTCAAATAGCTGAAGAAGTTAAAGCACCATCTAAAAAGATTGGTAGCATACTTATTATTTCAATCATTGCTTCAGTTATATTTTACCTATTAATTGTATTTGGTGTAGCGACAGGGTTAACACCTAGTCAATTAGGCTCAAGTGAATTAGCTACAGCGGATGCTATGGTCAATTTATTTGGATCTAGTGGATTTGGTGTATTACTTGTATTAGGTGGCGTTGCAGGTATTATAACAAGCTGGAATGCTTTTATTATTGGTGGTAGTCGTATTCTATATGCTATGGCTAAAAATAATATGATTCCTAAATGGTTTGCATTTATTCATCCTAAATATAAAACGCCGACACATGGTATTTTATTCCTAGGTCTACTAGCATTTGTTGCACCACTGCTTGGACGTCCGGCACTCGTATGGATCGTTGATGCAGGTGGAATTGGTGTTGTATTAGGTTATTTACTAGTTGCATTCTCTTTCTTGAAGTTAAGAAAAAGTGAACCTAATTTAGAAAGACCGTATCGTATTAAAAGTGGCAAGTTTGTAGGTTGGACGGCTGTTATTTTAAGCATCGCATTTATAGTAATTTATTTACCAGGAATGCCTTCATCACTTATATGGCCAAATGAATGGATTATCGTATGTGTTTGGTATGGTATTGCAGTTGTTCTATATTTAACGAAATCTAAGGAGGTTGAGACTTTTGAAAGAGCTCAAAGTATACAATCCAGCAACGAATGAAGTCGTAAAGACAATTAAATACACTTCTGAAGAAGAAGCAACGCAACAAATAAGTAATGCACAAGAAGCATATGAATCTTGGCGTGAAAGAGATGCTCATGATCGTTCTGCACTTTTATTAAAATGGTATCAATTAATTGATGAACATAAAGAAGAATTAGCAGAACTAATAACTTTAGAAAATGGAAAGCCTTATAAAGAAGCTTTAGGTGAAGTTGCCTACGCTAATAGTTATATACAATGGTATCAAGAAGAAGCGAAACGTATTTATGGAAAAACGATACCTGCTAATCAAAAAGGCAAAAAAATTATTACAGACTCATTTCCAGTTGGTGTTGTGGGTGCTATCACTCCTTGGAATTTCCCAGCAGCTATGATTGCTAGAAAAATGGCACCAGCGTTAGCAGCGGGTTGTACGATAGTTTGTAAGCCTGCCTTAGAAACACCATTAACGACGATACGCATGGTTGAACTGGCACATGAAGCGGGCATACCAGAAGATGCGATACAATATGTCGTTTTAAGTGGTCGAGATGCTGGAAGAATTTTTACAGAAAGCCCAATTATTCAAAAAATCACATTTACAGGGTCTACGCCAGTAGGTAAACAGTTAATAAAAGCATCTTCAGACAGTGTTAAAAATGTAACAATGGAATTAGGCGGATTAGCTCCAGTAATTGTACATAAAGATGCTGATTTAGAACTAGCTGTTAACCAAACAATTGCTACTAAATTTAGAAATTCAGGTCAAACATGTATTAGTGCAAATAGAATTTTTGTTCATAAAGACATTGAACAAGCTTATACAGAATTATTAACTAAAAAAGTAAATGCTTTGAATGTAGGAAATGGTTTAGAACAAGATATAGATATGGGACCGTTAATTAATCAAAATGCAGTAGAAAAAGTATTAGATCAAATAGAAGATGCAGTCGAACACGGTGGAGAACTATCATTACCAATCGAACAATTGAAAATAGGCGGAAACTTCTTGAAGCCAGTAGTCATTCGTCATGCAAATCTTGAAATGAAAGTGATGCATGAAGAAACATTCGGACCAATCGCAGCAGTTATGACATATGATCATTTAGAAGACATCATTAAAGTAGCAAATGATACAGAATATGGATTAGCAGCTTACTTCTTCACTAATGATTATAGAACAGGCTTTGATATATATAGAAAGCTTGATTATGGCGTAATAGGCTGGAACGATGGCGCACCATCAGCAGCACATGCACCATTCGGAGGCTATAAAGAAAGTGGTTACGGTCGAGAAGGCGGTATAGAAGGAATAGAGCCATATTTAGAAACGAAATATTTATCAATAGGTAATATGTAATCTGAATATAAAATTAAGAAGACAACTAAAAAACAATATCTTACTAGGCTGATTTCATATAATTTATGAGGTCAGTCATTTTTAATGTGATTACTTTTCATAAATATATCAATGTTTGATAAGTTGATATAATCTCAGCAAATATTTAACTTCTAACTTTCTAATTAAAGAAAAACGCCCTTCAAAGTTTTCATTGTTAAAATGTCTACTTTGAAGGGTGTATATCTAAAACTCAAAGTGCTACGAATTTCATTATAATTAGCTTGCTTGATCCAGTTTTAAATTCTTATATTCTTAAAATATACTCGATTGTATTTTTAAAGTAAAAATATTCTCTTATAAGATTTTTTGAATTTCTTCCATTCTTCATTATCAAGAAAGTATTTCTTCCCACTTTTTTTAATAATCCCTTTTTTATATAAGTTTGTAAATGTTCTGTTGTATTTAATATTTAAGTTTTCATAAGTTTTGGCAGATTGAGGTGAAGTAGCTTGCTCGTCTATAAACTTCTTAGCAACTTTATTTTGTTTCCATATTAAAACTTCTAATCCATTAGTCATATTACCATCTCCTTTAAAAAAATTTTATCAAATTTTAAAGGAATTACTGTGATGGATGTCACAGAATTAGTCTAAAAATAATGTAATAATGAGTTTAAGTGGTAATCAATGAAAAACAAAAAGTTAATTATTCTTGAAGTTTTAACTGTCTCTGCTTTAACTATTTTTCTCTTTGTAATAAGTGCAATATTATTCTCTATCATAGTCGATGATTCGTATTTACCTAATGTCTTTTACGATTTTACCGTCTATAGCTACGACTTTAATCTTGTTTGGATCTCTTAATACTGCGATATCATCTAATGGATTTTGTTCTAGTAAAATAAAGTCTGCTTTTTTACCTTCTTCGATAGTACCGAGTTCTTCATCGTAACCTAAACATTCTGCTGCAGTCTTTGTTGATGAAACGATTGCTTCCATTTCTGTCATACCGTGTTCAACCATAAGTTCCAACTCTCTTAAGTTAGTACCGTGTTTGAATACGCCTGCATCTGTACCCATTGCTATTTTCACACCTGCTTGGTGGGCTTTCTTAAAGCTTTCGATATGATCTTGCATGACTTGTTTGGATTTATTTATAGAATTTTCGCTCATTCCTAATTCGGCAGCGAATTCTATAACGGACAATGGTGCAAGAAGTGTAGGTACTAAATACATATCTTTTTCTTTCATCAATTTTACAGCTTCATCGTCTAAATATATACCGTGTTCGATTGAATGAATGCCAGCTTCTATACATTGTTTTACACCTTGTAAACCTTGTGCGTGTGCCATTACTTTACGATTATTTCTAAATTGTGCTTCTTCGACAATTACTTTTAATTCTTCTACTGAAAATTGTGTGTAGTCTGGATGGTCAGTTGCACTGGTAACACCACCAGTTGCATGAACTTTTAATACATCCGCACCAGCTCTAAGCATTTCACGCGCTTTTTTTCGGACTTCGTTGACGCCATCGCATAATCCACTCGGCATACCGGGATAACCATCTTGTAAAAGTGGTAAATGAATTCCGGACTTTGTATAGCTATCTCCATGTCCACCTGTGATTGTTAATGCGTTTATACTAATTTGTAAACGTGGACCTAGTACAATTCCGTCATTTACAGCTTCTTTTAATCCTAAATCTGCACCTAAAGCATCTCTAACAGTTGTAACGCCAGCATCGACTGTTCGTTTTAAATGATCAATAGCTTTATAAAAATTATATGAAAAAGGCGTAGATAAGCGATTTTCTAACGGTTCCATTTCCAACATTACGTGCACATGGCTGTCAATCATACCAGGAAGTAAATATTGTCCATTTCCTTCTATAACATCATCACCATTTAAATTCTTGCCTATTTCAGCAATAACATTATTTTCGATTTTAATATCTATGTTTTTTTGAATATCATTACCAGTTCCATCTATTAAATTTATATTTTTTAAAATCAAGTTAACTTCCTCCTACGTTATTTAATAAAATTCATTAAAATAGTTGTTAAAATAACAGATGCTACTGTTACAGTTGTAAATCCACCGATAATCATTGGACTTAGTAATTCATTAAATACATCTTCTCTATCTTCTTCGTTGTCTGTGACCGAACGACTGACTTCTTCGCATAATATAAAATCACCTGGGAAACCATATAGTGCAGTTAATGCAACAGGTAAAGCTTTAGTAGGTCTCCAACCGATTAATTTCGCGCCAACAAAGCCTCCTATTAAAATGCCGATTGTACCAATAACAAGAATAGATAATATTGCAGGTAAGTATTCCCATAAGTCGTGAGGTTTAATACCGCCCATAGAACCGATTACGATGAGAATAATAATAACCATCATAATTGTGAATGATTGGTTGCGTTCCATTTCTTTTTGTTCGAACAAACCAATCTTCAATCCAATTACACCAAATAATAAACTAAGTAGTGTGTAATGAATGCCAGTAAATTCTCCAATAATAAAAGCAAAACTTGCTAATAAAAACATAATAAAGAGTCTAATAACATTATTTTGAAGTAATGGACTTTTACTAAAAATCGTTTCTTTTTTATCTTCATTTTTATTAGAGATATTCGCAACGTTCTTATCGTGCGCTCTATTTGCAAGATAATATTTTGAATAACGTTTCATAAGTATTGAACTAAGAGGCATGCCAATAACACCTTGCAAAGCCTGAACAATAGCAGGTAAAACAATTAAATTAGCCAATCCTAAATCTTGAAGTTTCTCTACAGTAATAAGAAGTGCAACAATACCACCCGCAATAGGACCGACACCAGAAGCTGCTGTACGGAAATCAAACAGGAGTGTAACGAAAATTAAAATTAAAGTAGTAGAACCAATAATCCCAAAAATTGAAATAACAACCGCTTTCCATTGAGACTTAAGTATATGAAGCGGCATCATAGTACCCATATGCATAATAACTGGCGCAATAACAAGTGCACCTAGTGAAGGTAAAATTGCATTATCAAGTATTTTTGCTGGTAAAACACCTGCCCAAGATAAGAGTAAATAACTGACCATAGCAGTTAATAACATTGGAACACGAGCCTTTGTAACATAAGAAATAACTTCACCTAGAACAATTAATGCAAATAGTATAGTAGCGGAAATAAGCGGTTCACTAACCATTAGCGTTCACTCCCTTTTTAAGTTAATAAGAAAACCTTAGCACATAAAAATGCAATAGTTAATACTATATTCAAAATATTTTGAATATATAGATAAATATTACACAAATAAGTTCCAGCCATATATTTTTAGAATGAAGATATTGCATTAGGAATTTTATGATTGGAGCTTTTTATAAAAATAATAAGCGTAAGAGGTGCTGTAAGGGACATAATTCTGAGAAATGTCCGTAAGAGGTGCTGTAAGGGACATAATTCCGAGAAATGTCCGTAAGAAGGGTGCTAAGGGACATAATTCTGAGAAATGTCCGTAAGAAATAGTGTAAGGAGCACAATTCAGAATTCTGCCAGTAAGAACAATCTAAGGAGCACAATTCAGAATTCTGCCAGTAAGCGCAATCTAAAGTCACCTCTATAATATTCCACAAAAATAAAACTCTCTCAATCCGTATTTATGTTCAACGGTTTGGGAGAGTTGCTTTAAGTATCGGGATGAAATCTCATTCTCATACTCATATTAAAATATTAATGTGCTGTTGATTGTCTACTTTTATTTATATAATAAGCAGCTAACAACAGGATAATCCATAATGGTGAAAACATTAATGCTGTACGTGTGTCTTCTGCAAAGAACAACATCACGAGTACGAATGCGAAGAACACTAATGATACATAAGAACCAATTAAACCAAATGGATTTTTAAATTTAGATTTTTTATGTAAATCTGCATCTTCTTTTCTGTACTTGATATAACAAATTAAAATAATAGACCAGATAAAGATAAAGAATATTGTTGCTAGTGTTGTTACAAGTGTGAACACATCATCAGGTATGAAATAATTTAATATCGCTGCAAAGAACAGTACGACGCCTGAGAAGATAAGTGCTGGATATGGCACACCTCTTTTATTCGTTTTACTTAATCCTTTTGGTGCGTGACCAGTTTGTCCTAATCCATAAACCATTCTACTGTTACTAAATAATCCACTGTTTGCAGCACTTGCAGCAGATGTTAACACAACAAAGTTTACAATACCTGCTGCTGCGGGGATTCCAGCTAATACAAATAAGCTAACAAATGGACTTTCTGCTGGATCGATTTTATTCCATGGTGTAATACTCATGATAATTAATAAACTCAATACATAAAATATTAATATTCTATATCCGATAGAATTGACTGCTTTAGGTAAGTTCTTTTCAGGATCTTTTGTTTCACGAGCAGTTACGCCGACTAGTTCGATCCCAACAAAACTAAACACTGCCATTTGGAAAGCGAGTAAGAAGCCCATCGCACCATTCGGGAAGACGCCACCGTGTGAATATAAATTATGGAATCCTGATTGAGCACCATTACTTGATTTAAAACCATTAAAAATCATCCATAAACCGATAACAATCAATAAGACGATCGCAATAATTTTTATGAGGGCAAACCAAAACTCTACTTCACCAAATAGTTTCACTGTCATTAAATTTAAACCTAATAAAATAACTACTGTGGCTATTGCTGATACATAAGAGGGAATGTCTGGATTCCAAAATTGAATATATTTAGCTACAGCTGTAATATCGGCGATTCCTGTCGCTACCCAACAAAACCAATACGTCCAACCAGTTAAAAAGCCAAATAGATGACCTAAATAATGTTCTGCTATATCAGTAAATGAATTATAATCACTATTTGAAAGTAATAGTTCTCCTAATGCTCTCATCATAATAAATAAGAAAAAGCCAATAATAATGTAAACTAATAAAATTGATGGACCAGCTAATG
Organism: Mammaliicoccus fleurettii; assembly: GCF_002018435.1. NCBI lineage: Bacteria > Bacillati > Bacillota > Bacilli > Caryophanales > Staphylococcaceae > Mammaliicoccus > Mammaliicoccus fleurettii. Next base: position 29,342 of record NZ_MWJM01000018.1, read on the forward strand.
AAATACTTTTACCAGCACCTAGAAAAAGGCCAGTACCAATAGCGCCACCAATTGCAATTAATTGAATGTGTCGATTCGACATACTCCGTTTTAATTCATGATCTTCCATATTTATTCTCACTCCTTAATCTCATTAACACATATGTGTAAAATATGATTTAAAAATCAATATAAAAATCATTATACTACTATTATTTGTGTTCTCATATCAATAATAATACATATTGATATTCCACTACTAGAGGAAAATGATTATATCGATATGTAAACGTATACAAAATATAATGGAAATATAATCGAAAGGGGAAATTAAGATGAGAAATATTTTATTAGCATGTTCAGCGGGAATGTCTACAAGTTTATTAGTGACGAAAATGGAAGAAGCAGCAGAAAGCAAAGACATACAAGTGAATATTAAAGCTATGTCCAGTGACAATGCTTTTCAAGCTTTAGATGAATATGATGTTCTGTTAATTGGTCCACAAATGAGATTTATGAAGAAAAAATTCATCAAAGCTGCTGAAGAACAAGGGTTAGAAATGCCAATTGAAACAATTGACTCAGTGAGTTATGGAAGAATAGATGGGGATGGCGTACTCAAACAAGCTTTATCATTATTAGGGGAATAGGTGATAAAAATGCAAAGTACTTTTATGGAAAAGTTAGAAGACGTATTACTGCCAATAGCAGATAAATTAAATAACAATAAATATTTAGCATCTTTACGTGATGGTTTTATGATTGCATTACCATTAATTATATTTGGTTCTATCTTTGTCGTAATTGCGAATTTTCCATTTTTAGATAAATTACTATCTGAAAGTCAGTTTGCAGCATGGCAAAATGCAGTTGGACCAGCATCAGCAGCAACGCTTTCAATAATGGGGCTCTTTGTCATTATCGGAATAGGATATAAATTAACTGAACGAAATGGTTTGGAAGGGATATACGGAGCGGTAACAGCTCTAAGTGCAGTTCTAATTTTAACTCCTCAAGTAGTAGGGAAAACTGAAGGCGTTATACCTACAGAAATATTAGGTGCAAAAGGAATGTTCCTGGGCATTATCGTATCAATTATCACTTCAGAGCTATATAGTTTCTTTACGAAAAAAGACATTACGATAAAAATGCCTAAAGGTGTGCCAGATCAAGTATCTAAATCATTTAGTGCATTACTTCCAGTAGCATTTACTTTAACTATATTTTTAGTAATAAGAATATTAATTGCATTAACACCTTTTAATACATTACAAGATTTAATCTACACAGTTGTACAAGAACCACTAACAGCATTAGGAAAAGGTTTGCCAGCTACGATTGTTGCTGTTTTATTCATTCAAATATTTTGGTTCTTTGGATTACACGGACAAATTATTGTCAATACAGTGTTTGATCCGATTTGGTATTCATTAAACAATGAGAACTTCGAAGCATTTCAAAAGGGATTAGAGTTACCAAATATTATAACTAAACAATTTATAGATACATTTTTAGTTGGTATGGGTGGAACGGGAGGAACAATAGCAGTTGTAATTGGTATTTATTTACTTTGTAGAAGTAAACAAAACAAAGAAATTGCGAAATTGGGAACACCAGCATCTATATTCAATGTAAACGAACCGATTTTATTTGGATTACCGATTATTATGAATCCATTAGTGATTATTCCTTGGATTATATCACCAGTAATTATAACGATTGTAAGCTATTCAGCTATGTATATTGGATTTGTACCAAAACCTTCAGGAGTTATTGTGCCATGGACTACACCTATATTTATAAGTGGTTATTTAGCAACAGGAAATGCATGGCAAGGTGCAGCGCTACAACTCGTTAACTTGTGTATCACATTTGTTATTTGGTGGCCATTTTTAAAATTATTAGACAAAAACTATTTAAAACAAGAATTGAAAAAGTAATATAGGATGGAGGAATTTACGATGGCGACCTCAATTAATGAGAAAGCATTTCAAATCATATTATACGGTGGTAATGGACGGTCAAGTGCTATGGAAGCAATTCAATGTGCAAAAGAAAGAAATTTTGAAGAAGCAGAAGCATTAATAAAAGAAGCAGAACAAGAAATAAATAAAGCACATAAATATCAAACTGAATTATTACAAAATGAAGCACAAGGTAAAGAAAGTGAATTGAATTTATTACTTATTCATTCACAAGACCATTTAATGAATGCAATTACAGTCAAAGATTTAGCAAATGAAATGGTAGACTTATATAAGGAGATGAAATCATGACTAAATATGTATTTCCAGAAGATTTCTGGTGGGGAAGCGCTGCTAGTGCAACGCAAACTGAAGGTACTGATTCAATCAAGGATAAAACTATATGGGACAAATGGTTTGAAGAAGAACCCAATCGTTTTTTTGAAGGTGTAGGGCCGAATCATACATCAGATTTTTATCACCAATTTAATGAAGATATAAAATTAATGAAGGAAACTGGTCATAATTCTTTCCGATTATCTATCTCTTGGACGCGGTTAATGGATCAAGATACGAATGAAGTTAATCAAGAAGCTGTTCAATTTTATAATCATGTTATAAATGAATTAAAAGAAAATCATATAGAACCTTTTGTGAATTTATATCATTTTGATATGCCATATAAAAAGCAACAACAAGGTGGTTTTGAGTCATTAGAAGTAGTTGATTATTATGTGGATTATGCTACAAAATGTTTCGAGTTATTTGGTGACCGTGTTAAATATTGGTTTACATTTAATGAACCAATTGTGCCTGTAGAAGGTGGTTATTTATATGATTTCCATTATCCAAATATTGTAGATGCAAAGAGAGGATTTCAGGTTGCATTTAACACTGTACTTGCGAATGCCAAAGTAATTCAATCGTACAAAGAAACTGGTTATGACGGAAAAATTGGTATTATATTAAATTTAACGCCATCATATCCACGAAGTGAAAATGAAGAGGATGTTAAAGCAGCTGAAATTGCAGATTTATTCTTCAATAGAAGTTTCTTAGATCCTGTAACGAAAGGCGAATATCCAAAAGCATTAGTAGATATATTGAAAAATCATGAACTGGTACCTACTTATACGGAAGATAATCTCAAAACAATTAAACAATATACGGTTGATTTACTAGGCGTGAACTATTATCAACCAAGACGTGTTAAAGCGAGAGATACAGTCCCCAATCCTAACGCACCATTTTTCCCTGAGTATTACTTTGATAATTATGAAATGCCAGGTAGAAAAATGAATCCATATCGTGGATGGGAGATTTACCCTAAAGGTATTTATGACATTATGATCAATTTGAAAGATAACTACAACAATATAGAAAGTTTTATTTCTGAAAATGGTATGGGTGTGGAAAATGAAGCGAGATTTATAGAAGATGGTCAAATTAATGATACTTACCGAATTGACTTTGTAAAATCACATCTAATATGGTTGAATAAAGCTATAAAAGAAGGTGCGAATTGTACGGGGTATCATATGTGGACATTTATGGATAACTGGTCATGGATGAACGCTTATAAAAATAGATATGGTTTTATTTCTGTAGATATTCATACGATGAAAAGAACAATCAAGCAAAGTGGTAAATGGTTTAAAGAAGTTTCTTCAAGCAACAGTTTAAATGACTAATATGAAATAAAAAGAAAAATATTAGGAGAGAGCGTGATGGAAACCAGACACCTCAACATTGTTAAAATATTATATCAACACCAACATGAATATATGAATAGTGATGCAATTGCCAAATTATTAGGATTATCTTCAAAAACGATACGCTCACATATAAAATTTATTAATGAAGCGAGTAATGATTTTGGTTTCTCTATACTAATTAAAAAATCAAAAGGTTATCAACTCCATATAATAGATGAAGGCTTATTTAATTATTTCTTAAATGAAAGATTTTTAAAAGATGAAAATTTAAATTTTAACAATCAAGATAGTAGAATTCGTTATATTATGAAAAAATTATTGTTAGATGACCATTACACTAAGTTAGAATCATTAAGTGAAAGTATGTTTGTGAGTGTAGGAACTTTAAAAAATGATTTGAATGAAATGAGAAAGATACTATCTCAATATGAAATTGAAATCGTAAGTCGTCCGAACTATGGTATGAAAATAATTGGCAAAGAATTTCAGATAAGATACGCTATTGCTCAATTTTTATTAAATAATCAACATGTAAATATAGGTTTTACAGAAGATGATATTAAAAGTGTAAAATCATATCTAATTAAACTATTGAGTAAATACAAAATAGAAATTCCGGAAGTAAAGCTAGATAATTTAGTAACACATATTAACATAGCAATTGTTAGAATAAGAAATGAACTCATGATAGAACAACAATTTCAAATTGAAGAACAACAATTACCGAACAAATTAAAATCATTCTTCGAAGAAATGATACATTTTATAGAGTACCGTTTTGAGTTAATTTTACCTAAAAAGGAAATGGATTATTTATATATTCACTTTGTGACGACAGGTATTATGAACGAAGTGAGAAACATACCTAGAAATAAAATGATTGAAACTATGATTAAACATATGTTAGATCATATAAAACGTATCTTTTATTTGGATTTAACTTCAGACAATAATTTGAAGAAAAATTTATATTTGCATTTATGTACTTCGATTAATAGATATAAATATAAAATGAACATTAGAAACCCGATGTTAAATGAAATTAAGCAAAACTATCCCTTTGCATTTGATTTAGGATTAGTGGCTAGTAAAATGATTGAAAAAGATTTAAAAGTTCAAATATCAGAAAGTGAAATAGGTTACTTAGCACTTCACTTTGAAATGGCTTTAAATCGAATAGAGACAGATAAAGGGAAGTTGAATGTCATACTTGTTTGTAATTCAGGATTAACGAGTTCGCAATTGATAAAATATAAATTAATGCAGAATTTTAGCAATCAAATTCAAATTTCTGAAATTGTTGAGTTATATAACATTCACAATGCGGATCTTGAACAAGCGGATTTAATTATTTCAACAGTACCAATAAATGATAATGTAGATTTACCAATACTATATGTAAATCCAATTATGTCACAACAAGATTTAGATAAAATTCAAAAGTTTATTGATTTAAAAGATACTCACCATTTAGATGAATTAATTGAAATTATTGAATTAAAAACAAAATTGGACAATAAAGAAGATTTATTAAAATATTTAAATGTTCAATTGGAGAAAAAAGATTTAATTTACAGTGGATTTATAGATAGTGTAAAAGAAAGAGAACATCATGCATCGACTGCATATGGAAATTTAGTAGCTATTCCTCATCCGGTAATGCCATTAGCAAAGCAAACATTCATTTATATGATAACTATGGATAAGCCAATCGCATGGGATGATAAAGAAGTACAAATTATATTTTGTCTTGGTTTGAAAAAAAATACAACAATAAATCTTGAAAGAATGTATCAAAACTTAACAGATATTATTAATGATTATAATAAAGTTTTAAATTTAATAGGATCAAGCTCTAAGGAAGAATTTTATAAAGTCTTTTCGCCTCAGCTTAGTCAATAATAAACAATTAAGAGTAAACTTGTATGACAGATTCTGTCATATAAGTTTGCTCATTTTTTTGTTCGCTTTGAAATAATCATTCAGAGAAGGGTATATTATGAATATAAGAAGTAAATATGACCGTTAATTTATATAACACTAAAAATCTCCTATAAAGGATAGTGAATGGAAATGACATTATTAAAGGTGGATCACGTTACGAAGTATTTTGGAAAGTTCAAAGCGTTAAATGGCGTTGATTTCATAGTTGAAGAAGGGGAAATCTTTGGCTTTATTGGACCTAATGGATCAGGTAAATCTACAACTATCAAAGCAATTTTAGGGATGCTTAAACCAACGAGTGGCTCTATTGAGATTTTTGGAAAAGATGCTTGGAAAGATGCAGTTCACATTCATAAAAATATCGCTTACGTTCCTGGTGATGTCAATTTATGGCCAAACTTAACTGGTGGGGAAGTTATAGACTTATTTTTAAAGTTAAGTGGTACAAATAATGTTGAAAAAAGGGATGAATTAATTGAAAAATTTGATTTAGATCCTACTAAAAAATGTGGTTCTTATTCTAAAGGGAATCGGCAAAAGGTAGCGCTCATTGCAGCTTTTACAACAGATGCAAAGCTTCTAATATTAGACGAACCAACTTCTGGTCTAGATCCTTTAATGGAAAAAGTATTTCAAGATTGTGTATTAGATAAGAAAAAGGAAGGAAAAAGTGTGCTATTATCTAGTCATATTTTAAGTGAAGTTGAAAAACTGTGCGATAGAGTGGGCATTATTAGAAAGGGAGAAATTGTTGAAATGGGTACGTTAGATGATTTAAGGCATTTAACAAGAATGCGTTTTGTTGTCCAAACTAATGAAGCATTGATGAATTTGGATCAACAGACAGGTATCCATGATATCTTTAATGAAGAAAATACGTATCACTTTCAAGTAGATTCTGAACATGTATCAAATGTCATTAAATATTTAAGTCAATTTGAACTGTTGAAACTTGAGAGCATGCCACCTACTTTAGAAGATTTATTTATGACTCATTACGGCGTTGATATTGAAAGAGGTGAATAGCGATGCATAATCTCTTTAACGGAGTCGGTAAACTAACGTTATTTTACTTAAGAACGAATAAATGGAAAATGATTTTTTGGATAATAGGGATAGGTGCATTAACACTTATAATCCCACCGACATTTTATGAAATGTATCCAAATAAAGCTGATATGCAACCAATTGTTGAAACGTCTAAAAACCCTGCAATGGAGGCTATGTTAGGTCCAGGTCAATTTGACCAAGTTTCAGTTGGTGCATTGTTCACGCATGAAATGATGCTCTTTACAAGTATACTTGTTGCAATCATGAGCATATTGCTCGTCTCTAAAAATACACGAGGTGATGAATCTGATGGCCGTATTGAAATGATAAGAGCTTTACCAATAGGAAGAGTTTCGCCTTTAATCAGTTCAATAGTCATTATGATAATAGTTAACTTAGCGATTGCTGTGATATTGTCTATAACATTACCTTTACTCAATATAGATAGTATAACTTGGCAAGGTTCTATATTATATGGCGTTTCACTTGGGTCTATAGGTATCTTATTCGGTATGATTACAGCTATATTTGCTCAGTTAACAGAAACAAGTAGCAGTGTTACTGGATTAAGCGTAACAGTGTTGTTGTTAAGTTATTTAGTACGCGCGGTAGGTGACGTTATAAATGATGGTATATCTATGATTTCTCCACTTGGATGGTTAACAAGAACGTTTGCATATTCTGATAATAATTGGTGGCCAGTTGTTGTTATGATAATCACTGCAATATTATTTTTAGTAATAGCAATGACACTTTATTTTAGAAGAGATATAGAATCTGGATTATTGCCATCTAAGCCTGGCAATAAATATGCACACAAAATATGGCTATCACCATTAGGAATGCAATTAAAATTGTACAAAGTAGGAATAATTTCCTGGGCAATAGGCATGTTTATATTTGGGGCATC
>NZ_MWJM01000019.1:0-36074 GCF_002018435.1 Mammaliicoccus fleurettii
TGAGCCATAGAGGATTCGAACCTCTGACCCTCTGATTAAAAGTCAGATGCTCTACCAACTGAGCTAATGGCTCTAAAAAATGGTGCCGGCCAGAGGACTTGAACCCCCAACCTACTGATTACAAGTCAGTTGCTCTACCAGTTGAGCTAGGCCGGCAAAAATGGTGGAGAATGACGGGTTCGAACCGCCGACCCTCTGCTTGTAAGGCAGATGCTCTCCCAGCTGAGCTAATTCTCCATTTAACAATATTGCCCGGCAGCGTCCTACTCTCGCGGAACGTAAGCCCAACTACCATCGGCGCTAAAGAGCTTAACTTCTGTGTTCGGCATGGGAACAGGTGTGACCTCTTTGCTATCGCCACCAGACAATGTTGTTTCGTTTTTGTCTTACCTTATATATTATAAAGAACTCGACAAGGCTTTTCAATAGTAAATTTTACACCTTATTAACTTTCTTTACAAACATCTCGAATTGATATGCGCCTTGTTTTCAGCGACCTTTATATAATACCTAATTTCCATCCTTTCGTCAACACTTTCAATCAAATTATTATAACTTTTTTTACAAAAGCTTTCATATCAGCGTTTTAAGTTATTATTTTTAAAACAAAAAAGCGTGGTCAGCTTAATGCTGAACCACACCTTTTTATTAAACATTATTTTTGTCTCATATATGGGAACAATAAAACATCTCTTATAGATGCAGAATTTGTTAATAACATAACAAGACGATCAATACCAATACCTAGTCCACCTGTAGGAGGCATACCATATTCTAAAGCTTCTATGAAATCATCATCCATTTCGTGAGCTTCATCATTACCTTGATCTTTTTCTTTCATTTGAGCTTCAAATCTTTCACGTTGATCAATAGGATCATTTAATTCAGTAAATGCATTAGCGTGCTCTCTTCCTACAATAAATAATTCAAAACGATCAGTGAATCTTGGATCTTCAGGATTTTTCTTAGCTAATGGTGAGATCTCAATAGGATGTCCATAAATAAATGTAGGTTGTATTAATTTTTCTTCTACTCTTTGTTCAAAGAATTCATTAAGGATATGACCATATGTCATACGACCTTCTACTTCAATATTATGTTCTTTAGCAAGTGCATGTGCTTCTTCATCAGACTTAACTTCATAGAAATCGACGCCTGTATATTCTTTTACTGCGTCAACCATATGCCATCTTCTCCATTTTGGAGCTAAATCAATCGATTCTTCTCCGTATTGAACAGTAGTTGATCCTAATACTTTTTCAGCGATAGAAGCTACCATTGATTCAGTAAGGTCCATAATATCATTGTAATCTGCATATGCTTCGTATAATTCAATCATAGTAAACTCAGGATTATGTCTTGTAGATACACCTTCATTACGGAATACTCTACCAATTTCATATACTTTCTCTAAGCCACCAACAATTAATCGTTTCAAGTGCAATTCAATAGCAATTCTCATGTATAAAGTCGCATCTAGAGCGTTGTGATGTGTTACGAAAGGTCGTGCTGAAGCGCCACCAGCTATTTGGTGCATCATTGGTGTTTCTACTTCTAAGAATCCTTTAGTGTTTAAGTAGTTTCTCATTTCTTGAATGATTTGACTTCTTGTAATGAATGTTTTAGTTGATTCTTCACTAGTAATTAAATCTAAATAACGTTGGCGATAACGTTGCTCTATATCTTGTAAACCATGATATTTATCTGGTAAAGGGCGTAAAGACTTAGTTAAAACAGTAAATTCTTTTGCTTTAACAGACAGTTCTCCAGTGTTTGTTTTGAACATCACACCTTTTACACCTACTATATCTCCTAAATCTGCATGATTCCAAATTTCAAATTGATCATCACCTATTTGGTCTTTACGAACATAAATTTGAATTTGACCAGTAATATCTTTAACATGAGCAAATCCAGCTTTACCTTTACCTCTTTTAGTCATTAAACGACCTGCTATAGCTACTGCTGAGCCTTCTTCTTTATCGTGAAGCTCTTCTTTACTAAACTGATCCCATTCTTCGTGTAAAGTTACTGAATCACCGCTTCTAACAAATTTCTCGCCAAACGGATCGATTCCTAAATCTCTTAACTCTTGTAATTTTTCTCTACGAACCAACATTTGGTCATTCATTTCTTCTGACATGATATTCCACTCCTTATTTAAATTGCACTTAGTTCTACTTATTCTTTCATTACTTTCAAAAATCGTTCAAGAACATCTACTAATTCATCTCTTGTTTCTGTTTGTTTAATTGCTTTTCACACATTTTAACTTTCCTCATTCTTATACTTTACTACTTGTTCGTCGTTTAGCAATAGTTCCCATATATATTTCTTGGAAATTGGTTCAACAACATCTGAGGCGATATCGTTAAGTGGTACCATTACAAAAGCTCTCTCTGTCATTCTTGGATGTGGTACTTCTAGGTCTGGTGATTGAATAACGGATTGATCATATAATAAAATGTCTATATCAATTGTACGAGGCCCCCATCTTTCTACTCTAACTCGATGGAGCTGTTGCTCAACCATCATACAAACTTTTAATAACTCTGATGATTCCAATTCAGTTGAGATTTCAATACACATGTTCAAAAAATCAGGTTGTTCTGTGTATCCTACTGGTTTTGTTTCGTATATCGGGGATTTCTGGATAACTTCAATACCATTAACTTCATTAAGTAATTTAATCGCTTCTTCTAATTGAAGTTCTCTATCTCCCATATTACTTCCTAAACCTAAATATGCGGTGTGCATTTATCTCTTCCTCACTATCTCAATACCTACACCTTCATAATGACCAGGTATCGGCGGATTATTTTTAGTAATCTTAACTTTGGTTTCCAATACTCGATTATAGTGCGAAAAGACTTGTTTTGCAATATGTTCTGCGAGATGTTCAATTAATTGTACGGGTTTACCTTCCATAATTTCTTTAACTAATTCAAACACTTCTCCGTAATGAACAGTCTTTTCAAGGTCGTCAGTTTCACCAGCTTCGGATAAATCTAAAAATAGTTCTAAGTCCACTAAAAATATTTGTCCTAATTCATTTTCCGCTTCGAACGCGCCATGATATCCATAAAAAGACATACCTTTTAATATAATTCTATCCATTAATTCGAATCTCCTTTAAAGTATCAATCGTCTGGGCAATTCTTTTGTTCATTTGTACATTATGTACTCTAACTGCATGTACCCCTTTTTCAATACCATATGCAGTTGTTGCTGCTGTACCTTCATCGCGCTCATCAACACTACTATTGCCACCTAATAAATCATTAATTAATCTTTTACGACTTGTCGCAAGTAATACATTATATCCTGTAGCAACTAATTCATCTAAACGGGACATAACGATACGTTCTTCTTCTCTAGTTTTCGCAAACCCTATCCCTGGATCTAACCATATATTTTTTCCATGGATACCAGCAATTTCAGCTTGATTTGCTTGTTTTAATAATGAAAGTAATAGTTCTTCCATAACAGGCTGTTCTCTTTTTCCATCACCATTATGCATAAGTACAATTTCAGCATTGTATTCAGCTACAACATTTAAAATTTCAGAATCATATAAACCGGCCCACTGATCATTTATCATTGTTACGCCTCTCTTCAACGACTCTTCAGCAACTTTACTTCTATATGTATCCACTGAAAGTTGAACATCTAAGTCACTTAGCGCTTCTATAACCGGAATTACTCTGTTGAGTTCTTCTTCTAAACTTACTTCTGTATACCCAGGTCTAGTAGATACACCACCAATATCTATAATATCAGCACCCTCTGAAATGAGTTTTTCTGCGTGTTCTCTCGCCTTTTCAACACTATTATACGAACCACCATCTGAAAATGAATCTGGGGTAACGTTCAAAATACCCATGATTTTTGTGTTATTCAAAGTAGTCTTCCTTCCTTTTTCTTAGATAGTACTTATTATAACAAATTTAAAAAATCACGCCTTAATGAAATAACTTATATAAGTTATTTCATTACAGACGTGATACTTAATACTTATGCTTTATTCTAAATCATTAGTCTTCAAAAGCATATAAAGGTGTAGATAGGTAACGTTCACCATTACTTGGTAATACTGTTACAACTGTTTTACCTTTACCTAAATCTTTAGCCTTTTTCAATGCTGCTACAATTGCAGCTCCTGAAGAAATACCGCCAAGAATTCCTTCTTCTTTAGCAACTTTTCTAGACATTTCCATTGCTTCTTCGTTTCCAACTTTTATAACATCGTCATAAACGTCAGTATTTAAAGTGTCAGGTACGAATCCAGCACCTAAACCTTGTAGTTTATGAGGTCCAGGGTTTCCACCACTTAAGATTGCTGAAGCTTCTGGCTCAATTGCTACAATTTGTATTTCAGGGTATTTTTCTTTCAGTACTTTACCAGCTCCTGATAAAGTTCCTCCAGTACCAACTCCTGCTAAGAAAGCATCAACTTGAACGCCTTCAAATTGTTCTACAATTTCAGGACCAGTAGTTAACTCATGGACTTTAGGATTTGCTGGGTTCTCAAATTGTTGTGGTTCAAAGTAACCTTTTTCGTCTTTAAGTTCTTTAGCTTTTTTAATTGCACCCTTCATACCTTCTGCTCCAGGTGTTAATACTAATTCAGCACCGTAAGCTTTTAATAATGCACGACGTTCGCTACTCATTGTATCTGGCATAACAAACACTGCTTTATAACCTTTAGCAGCTGCAACCATTGCTAAACCTATACCCGTATTACCTGAAGTAGGTTCAATAATAGTGTCACCTGGTTTGATTTTTCCTTCTTTTTCAGCAGCTTCTATCATAGCTAAACCAATTCTATCTTTAACCGAACTACCTGGGTTTTGATATTCTAATTTAACGTAAACATCTGCTGAACCATCTTCAACGACATTGTTTAATTTAACTAAAGGCGTATCACCTATTAATTCTACAATATTATTTACTCTTTTAGCCATTTATACTTCACTCCTAAACAGTATTTTATACCTTAGTTCATTTATCGGATATATTAATTATAACAAACCTTCATATAAAGTGAAAGTATTTACTAGATTAAAGTGCATTTTTAAGTGCGATTAAATCATCTTCGCTATATTGATATTTCGTTCTACAGAAATGACATTCTGCTTCTGCTCCATGGTCTTCTTCTATCATTGCATCTATTTCAGCTTCACCAAGACCTTTAATAGCATTTAAAAATTTCTCACTTGAACAATTACATTTAAAATCTACATCCATATTATTAATAAATCTTGTATTTTCTTTTCCTAATACTGTTTCAATTATTTCTTCTGGTGATAAACCTCTATCTATTAATTTAGATACTGGTTCCATTTGATTTATTTTTTCTTCAATTGCTGAAACCGTTTCTTCAGATGCTCCAGGCATTAGTTGAATAATAAATCCACCAGCAGCTTTAATAGAATTGTCTGGATTAACTAGTACTCCAAGTCCAACTGCTGAAGGAACTTGTTCACTTGTAACAAAGTAGTAAGTAAAGTCTTCGCCTAATTCTCCAGAGACAATTGGAGTAGAGCCAGTAAAGTAGTCTTTTAATCCAATATCTTTAACGACATTTAGCATACCTTCTGTTCCAACTGCACGTCTCACATCCAATTTTCCTTGTTCATTTAACGGGAAATGCGTTTGTGGATTTTGAACATATCCTCTTACTTCACCTTTACCATTGGCATCGACCATAATTTTACCAATTGGTCCACCGCCATCAATAGTTATTGTTAATTTTTCTTCATTTTTCAACATTGAACCCATCATTACGCCCGCTGTCATTGATCTACCTAATGCAGCAGAAGCTGTTGGCCAAGTATAATGGCGAGTTTGTGCCTCTTGTACGGTATTTGTTGTTTTTACAGCAAAAGCTCTAACTTCATCATTAAAAGCTAAGCCTCTTACTAAATAATCTTGTGTCATATTTATACTCCTTCTTTAAAAAAAGCCCCTCTCAATCAATGCATTGAAAGGGACTTTGTGAAATTATTCTTTACGATCTGTCGGCTTGTTGTCACCTAGGTCATCAATATTTGGCTTTTCTTCGTGAGCAGGCTCATCTGATTTGTCATCTAAATCTGTATCTTCATTTGTTCCTTCATGAGATACTTCATCTTTAACTTCATCATAAGATTTACCAACTTCTTTGTCTTCAATATCTAATGTACCTTCTTGTTTTGTTAAGTCACCTTCATATTTGTCTTCATCTGAATCATTTTTTTGCTCAAGATGAGAATCATCATATTTAACTTCTGGTAACTTACCTTCTTTGAATAATGATTGAATTTGTTCAGCCACTAATGTTTCTTCAACTAATAAAGTTTTAGCGATTAATTCTAATTGTGATTTGTGTTCAGTTAGAATTTGTTTACAACGTTCGTATTGTTCTTTAATAATACGTTGTATTTCTGAATCAATTTCATACGCAATTTGATCTGAATAATTTGGTTCAGATTGCATATCTTTACCTAAGAATACTTGTCCACTATCAGAGCTACCAAATTGTAATGGGCCAATTTTTTTACTCATACCATATTCAGTAACCATCTTACGTGCAATACCAGTTGCACGTTGGAAGTCGTTATGCGCACCAGTTGATGCTTCTCCAAAGTTAATTTCTTCAGATACACGTCCACCAAGTAAACCAACGATTTTATCTAAAAGTTCTGGTTCAGTCATAAAGTAACGATCTTCTTTAGGAAGCATCATAGCATAACCGCCAGCTTGGCCACGTGGCACAATTGTAACTTTATGAACCATTTCAGCTTCATCTAGTACACAACCGATAATCGTATGACCAGCTTCATGGTAAGCAACAATATTTTTTTCTTTTTCAGAAATCATTCTTGTTTTCTTAGCTGGACCTGCAATAACTCTATCTGTTGCTTCTTCTATATCTCTCATGTCAATTTTAGTTTTATCAGAACGAGCTGCTACTAATGAAGCTTCGTTTAATAAGTTTTCTAAATCTGCACCAGAGAACCCTGGTGTTCTTTGAGATATTGCTTTTAAGTCTACTGTTTCATCTAATGGTTTATTACGAGCATGCACTTTAAGTACTGCCTCACGTCCTCTAACATCTGGACGTCCCACTTGAATTTGTCTATCGAAACGACCTGGACGTAATAACGCTGGGTCTAAAATGTCAGGACGGTTTGTTGCAGCAATCATAATGATTCCTTCATTTTCACCGAATCCATCCATTTCTACTAATAATTGGTTCAGCGTTTGTTCACGTTCGTCGTGACCACCGCCAACACCAGCTCCACGTTGACGACCAACTGCATCAATTTCATCAATAAAGATGATACATGGGGCATTTTTCTTAGCATTTTCAAACAAGTCACGTACACGACTTGCACCGACACCAACGAACATCTCAACGAAGTCAGAACCACTTATTGAGAAGAATGGTGTTCCAGCTTCACCCGCTACTGCTCTAGCAAGTAATGTTTTACCTGTACCTGGAGGACCAACAAGTAAAACACCTTTTGGAATTCGTGCACCCATTTTTTTGAATTTACGATTATCTTTAAGGAAATCGACAATTTCTACTAATTCTTGTTTCTCTTCATCAGCACCTGCTACATCAGAGAATCTAACACGTTTCTTCTGGTTATCATAAAGTTTAGCTTTTGATTTACCAAAGTTCATTACTCGGCCGCCGCCACCGCCGCCGCCTTGCATTTGGCTTAAGAAGAATATGAATAAAAATGCAATAATTAAAACAGGTATAAGTGTTGTTAATACACTAACAAAGACACTTTGTTTTTCTTCTTCTTTAACATTAAATTTTAAATCATCTTGTTTTTCGGCAGTATCAGTAATTTTTTTCAAATCATCTTGGTTGTTAAACAAAACTGAAGATGTATATGTTTCATCTTTACCATCTTTTAATTCGCCGCTAACCATATACACATTCTGTTCAGGTTGTATAGTTAACGTTTTTAAATCGCCTTTTTCAAGCTTCGTCATAAACTCATTATATGTAAGCTGTTTTGGTGATTGTCCATTGCCATTAATGAACTGGAAAACACCAAAAAGGACGATAGCTAAAAGCGCGATCATTAATATATTTCGAAAAGCTTTTTGCATTCAATTTGTCCTCCTACTCAATTAATAAAACTAACAAAAATTTTACCATATTTGTAATTTCTTACGCTAGTAATTAACCTTAACGATATACATCATTGATATATTTCAGGTTTAAGCGTTCCAATATAAGGTAAGTTACGATATCTCTCTGCAAAATCAAGTCCGTATCCTACTACAAATTCATCAGGAATTTTTTCTCCAACATATTTAGCTTCAATATCCACTTTACGCTTCATCGGTTTATCTAGCAATGTTACAATCTCAATAGAATTAACATTTCTATATTTTAATAAATCGACTATTGAATTTAATGTCGTACCCGTTTCTAGAATATCTTCAATGATGATGACATCTCTATTTTCTACTGAAGTACTCAAATCTTTTAATATTTTTACTTCTCCCGTTGATTCAGTACCTCCATGATAACTAGATACATCCATAAAATCTAATTCTACATGTGTATCAATGCATTTTATTAAGTCAGCCATAAACATGATTGAACCTTTTAAAATACCTATACATATAGGTGTCTTTCCATTATAATCTTCGGTGATTTGCTTTCCTAATGTTTTGCATCTTTCTTGAATCTGTTCCTCTGATAAAACAACAGACTTAATCGAATCATTCATTAAAGTCATCTCCAATATAAGTAATAGTTAATGCGTTTTTAAAGTTAGAATCCATCCAAAAGTCACCAATTGCAATAATATCATCACCATATAAAATAATCGGACAATTGTTTCTCTTATGTATGTCAATCTTATGATCAATCATGATTCTATTAACTTTTTTGTGATGTTTATTTCCCCGGTTATAATACTGAACACGATCTCCAGACAGTCTCTTTCTTATAAATAAAGGCGATGCTATGTCGTTCGCTTCAATTAACCAATTCCCAAATACATATTGCTCGTTACGATTTATAAATTTAGAATTTACATTGAACTCAATATCTTCACATAGTAATAATTTATCATATGCTACTATAAACTGCCAATCATCAGATATATGAAATATAGATTGTTTTTCAAAATTCTCAAATATACCTATCCATTCTTTGTATGCTTTAACACTGAAACGTTGTTGTACATATGATTCTAACAATTGATCTAACACTTCTATCTTAACTAAGCGATTCAAACGATTAAATGAATTTCTGTTAATCACAACTTTATTTAACTGCTGAACTTCAGTACTTATAAATAACATAGCTTGCTCAACTATTAAACTTCTTGCATCATTCATCCATTGATTTAAATCGAGTAAATGGTCTGTTGACAACTCTTCACGTTGTTGAATAACAGGTAAGATTTTGTTGCGTATATAATTGCGTGTATATTTAGTGTCTTTATTAGAAACATCTTCAAAATAACGGAATGCAAATTCTTCATGATATTTAACTAATGATGATTTGCGTAAATTTAAAAATGGTCTACTTATGATGTAATCTTTTCTTTCTTGAACTTGCTCAATTCCTAAAGAGGCACGACCAATTCTTCCAGTAAACAATCGATAAGTAATTGTTTCTTTTTGATCGTCTAAGTGATGTGCAGTCAACAACACATCGCTCTGAGTTTGTTTCATCATTTCATCAAACCACTCATATCTCATTTTTCTAGATACATCTTGAATGCTTTTCTCACGATTCACAACTTCGCTTAAATCTAAAGTTTTAATATATATTTCAATATCCCGTTCTTTACAAAAACGTTCAATAAATGCTGCTTCTTCTTTCGATGCTTCTCTTAAACCATGATTAACATGAAAACAAATTAAATTATGATATGTGTGTTTATAAGTCGTATTTAACATGTGTAATAGTGACATACTATCTATTCCTGTTGAAACAGCCAATGCTAAATTATCATTTTTATTCCACGTTATATCGAGCATTGTTACACACCTCAATTTCAAAAATTCACTTGATCTTTTCAAAATAAAAAGAGGCTCAACTAATTAGCCTCTTTTTATTATAATTAATTATCGTTTTGCACCTTTACCACCGCGACGTGATTCAGTTTGTCTTTTAATAGACGTCAACTTATCTTCACTATCTTTCAAAAAGTTTGATAATTTCTTCTCAAAGTCTTCAGGCTTTGGTTCTTTCTTAGGCGCTTGACGCTTTGGACGTTCTTTAGCCTTTTTAATTGATAAACTTATTTTACCATCATCAGCCACTGTTAATACTTTTACTTCTACTTCGTCGCCTACAGTTAAATGGTCATTCACGTTCTCGACGTAGTTATCAGCCACTTCACTGATATGCACAAGGCCACTTTTACCTTCAGGTAATTCTACAAATGCACCAAAATTCTTAATACCTGTAACTTTCCCTTTGACTTTATTGCCTACTTCAATTGACATATTATTACTGTATCCTCCTGATATAATTTCACTTTAACCTTATTATATGCTTCTATACAAAATTATACAACGTCATATATAGATTATTTGTCTTTTTCCGATTGTTTTTTTTCATCTGGTAATTTAAATATTATTTCGCCATCATTACTTAAGAAATATTCACTTCTTGCAAGCTTCTCAATATACTCTTTATCATTAAGGCGTTTAATTTGTTCTTTAAGTTCTATTTCCTTATCCTGTAACTTTTCATAAGTTACAGCTTTATCTTTACGTTCTTGCACTAATTCATCATTACGATTTTTTTGAAGGACTAACATAATAACCATAACAAGAATAATTAACAATAACACTCCACCAAATAAGGTCAGTCTCTTTCGTACCACTTGGCGCGTTTTATTGACAGTCTTCTTCTTTTTATTTTGTGACTGCGTAAATTCATTGTCTAGATTTTTAATTTTTTGCGCCATATACGTACCTCCTTATTTATATAGAATCTTGTATTTTTTCTTCTTTGATTACTTCAAACATCGTCTTAGCATTTTCCTTATTTGCATGTTCTGACAATCCTGTTACTTTAACTACAATAATTCTGTTTCCAAGTCGAATTTCTAATTCGTCTTCTACACTTACAGTTGTCCCTGCTTTAGCAGTCTGACCATTCACTTTAACTCTACCTTGGTCACTGACTTCTTTTGCAAGTGTACGACGTTTAATTAATCGAGATACTTTTAAATACTTATCTAATCTCAAATTGTTAAGTCTCCTTTATTTATAAATTCTTTTAGTTCATCTTCACTAAGACCCTCTAATTTGGTTTTATCATACAACTTCAAAAAGTAATCAGCAAATATTTTTTCTAATTTTTCTCGTTTCACTTTACCTTCTTTTAACTTTTCGCTTTGCCAAATTTGATTAAGATCTTCGATATTCTTTGCTTCTTTATTCCCAAAAACATGAGGGTGTCTACGAATCATTTTACTAGTGAGTTCTTGTACAACTTCTCTAACGTCAAAGTAGCCTTCTTTTTTACCAATAGAAGCGTGTAACATGACTTGCAGCAAAACATCTCCGAGTTCTTCTATAATGTGATCAATGTCTTCTTCGTCAATTGCTTCAATCAATTCAAATGATTCTTCAATTATATAACGTTTTAACGTTTCATGTGTTTGTACTTTATCCCACGGACAACCATCTTCAGATACAAGTGTATCAATAGTTTGTTCTAAATATTGGAAGTCATTGTACATTTGTTGTTGTTCTGAAATCTTTGGCACAAATAAACTCGTTAAGTTAGATAGTTCAGCGTGATGATCCATTTCATATAAAGGACAAGTTATAACATCCGCCACACCAAGTCTAGCATTAGATACTAACTTCACTGGATGTTCATCAGGATATCTTTCCATTAAAGTGACTTTAATATCAGAAGCCACAAGTTGGTCGTAAACTTGCGTAATAATCGTATTTGTTCTCACATTCAATGTAGTATCTTCCAAATTAGTTCCATCTAATAAAGTAAAGCCATCGTTTGGATCGATATTAACAGCTCTAAACATATCATCTAAAAAGCTTTTACCACCAAGAATTTTAACATCCGGATATCTTTCTATAAGAAGTTGAGTTGTTGTTTCTGCCACCATAGGATCACCTGGTACGGCATAAATAACATCTTCAGTGTCAGCTTTTTTAATTAAAGTGTCCACAATTTCTTCATATACAGTTATAAAATCTGCATGTTTTTCATAAACACTATCAAAACCTTGCCACTTTAAATCAGTTAATTCTTTTATTACTGGATGTTCCAGTGTTCTTGCATATACTGTGTCAGCAGACTGAAGCTTGCGATAAACACCCATAGGCAATTCATCAATACTATAATTACCTAAGCCAACAACTATAATTTGTTGCGCCATGATTTAATTACTCCTTTATTATTTTATCCATTAAAGGTAAATGTTTCCATTCATCTTTTATTAATATTTTCATTTTTATTATACCTATTATGACTATAGTTACGCCAACAATACCCGCCAAAATCATTAAAAGTAGACTCGTTAATCTTGATGTAGTATGTATCAGTAATATCGTTTGCACAATTACTGACATAATTATTAAAAGAGATATGACTTTAAATATAAATAATCCCATACTTTGGAATCGATAAAGTTTCATTACAAACACATGCAAGACTAACGTGTATATCGCTAGCGAAAGCACCGTCGACAAACTTGCACCCAATATACCAAAATTCAAGACAAAGATATAATTGCCAATTATTTTCGAAATAAGGCCAATTAATAGCGCTGAAAATAATACGCCTCTTTTTAGCTTCACTTGTAGTAAAGCAGTATACATAATGATAAAAGTAACAAATACAACAGCAAGCATAAAGACACTTAATGTCCCTATCAATTCATTTGTTTTAAAGAACACTGTATTAAGTAATGGTAATAAATTTATTAAACCAATAGCTGCTGCCATACTAAACAGCACAGTTATTTTTAAAGAAGTATTAGCATATTCATTTACAAGTTTATTGTTTTTCTTTTGCAGTTGATCCGTTAATAACGGAATTAGAACAAAGCTAAAAGTTGTCGTGATTATTAGCCCCATCTGTATAAGAGAAGCACCTCTATCAAAAATACCTTTTACTTTTATACTTTCATGAAAAGTATATCCCGTGTCTTGAAGTAAATTGACGAGCGTAAATGAATCAACAATTTGCCACAAAATAAGTATTAAATAAGAAATTGCATACAAAACAGTCATAGTTATGATATTTTTAGTATCTTTCATCTTTATTTCCCAGGAAAACTGTAATTTTGGTTTTCTTTTAAACAAGAAATATATAACAACACAAATTAGTCCTAAGACAGATCCAGCAATAGCTAACGTACCAGCTTGATAAATAGATATATCCATCGTTATAAAGATGATGATTGCAATTAGTATGACACCAACTCTTAGCACTTGATCAATCACTTGAGATACTGCTATATAATTCATATTATGCTTCATTTGATAATATCCACGAACCATTGAAATAAAAACGAGTGGTAACATCGCTAAACTTGCCATTCGAATCATAGGTGTTAAGTTCGCATCACCCATCAATTCGCTAATAAGCTCTGCACTAAGAAATATGCCAACACCGATGACCATGCAAATCATTTGCATGAACCAAAACATCCCAACTATCTCATTATAGTTTCGTTTAATCATCCAACCACTCATTACGCTTGGTAAGGCGTTTAAACTAACTACACTCACTATCGCAACTAGAGGGTATACTTGTTGATAAGCATACAATCCTTCATCACCTAAAATGTTTTGATAAGGTACTCTATAAATCGCACTTAATATTTTTACTATTATCATTGTACCTGTTAACAGTAATACACTATTAAAAATAGGTTTAGATTGTGTCATCATCTACCAAACTTTCATTTATCACTTTAGTTAAGAATTTCAAATCATCTAACCATTGCTTTGTTTTTTGCAATTTAAATACCATTTGATTGTCTGCAACTGCTATTTTAAGCTTTCTACCTAGAGGTTCTGTCACTTTGAATAACACATCCCCTTTTAAATGGTTTGTAGTATATTCAGATGCAGTCAATTGTATTACTTTAACCACTTCTTTAATTTCTGTAATACCGAAGTGAATACCATTCAACCTAATTTCAACTACGTCTAAAAGTCGTTTCACTTCTATAGGATATTCGCCAAAACGATCTAATAATTCATCTTGTATATCTTCTAGCTGAGCTTGTGTAGAAATGGATCTTAACTTTTTATACATTTCAATTTTAGCTTGTTCATTCTTAATATATTCAGCCGGAATATAAGCGTCTATTTTAATATCGACTTCTAATTGCGGCACTTCTGATTCAGGTTCAATACCTCGTTTCACATTAACCGCTTCTTCTAACATTTGAGAATACAGATCATAACCTACAGAATCTATAAATCCATGTTGCTGACTTCCTAAAAGATTACCTGCACCACGAATATTCAAATCACGCATTGCAATTTTAAACCCTGAACCTAATTCAGTAAATTCTTTAATTGCTTGTAGCCTTTGTTCTGCAACTTCTGTTAATACTTTATTTTGTTCATGTAAAAAGTACGCATATCCTATTCGACTTGAACGACCAACTCTTCCTCGCAATTGATACAGCTGACTTAAACCAAATCTATTAGCATCTTCAATAATTAATGTATTAGCATTTGGTACATCAACACCTGTTTCAATGATTGTCGTTGTGACAAGAATATCATATTCACCATCTACAAAGTTTAGCATCGTTTCTTCTAATTCACGCTCAGACATTTGTCCATGTGCAACACCAATTCTTGCATTTGGCATTAACATAGATAATTGTTCACTTTTTTGATAGATAGACTGCACTCTGTTATATAAGTAGAATGCTTGACCACCTCGTGAAAGTTCTCGCTCAAGCGCTTCTTTAACAAAGCTCATATTTTGTTCTAGAACATATGTCTGAACGGGAAATCTGTTTTCGGGTGGCGTTTCAATAACTGATAAATCCCTTACACCTAATAAACTCATATGCAGTGTTCTTGGTATAGGCGTTGCAGTTAAAGTAAGTACATCTACGTTTGTTTTTAATGCTTTTATACGTTCTTTATGTTTTACACCAAATCTTTGCTCTTCATCTACTACTAATAACCCTAAATCTTTATATTCCACATCTTTACTTAGTAATTTATGTGTTCCAACAACAATATCTACAAATCCTGATTTAATGCCTGCTTTCGTTTCTTTTACTTGTTTTGGCGTTCTAAATCTACTCATCATTTGTATTTCAACTGGATATTCTTGCATACGTTCTCTAAAGGTTTCAAAATGTTGCTGTGCAAGGATAGTTGTAGGCACTAAAATAGCAACTTGCTTTCCTTCCATGACAGCTTTAAAAGCCGCTCTTATGGCCACTTCAGTCTTACCATAACCTACATCACCGCATAATAACCTATCCATTGGTCTTCTTTTTTCCATGTCTTCTTTGATTTCTTCTAAAGAAGTGACTTGGTCAGGCGTAGGTTCATATGGGAAGTCCATTTCAAATGTCATTTGTTCTTCTGTATCTGGCCCAAATTGATATCCTTCAACTTGTTCACGTTCTTGATATAGCTTTAATAATTCATCTGCAATATCTTCAACATTTTTTTGTACTTTCGCTTTTGTTTTTTTCCACTCAGTACCACCAAGTTTATTAACTTTCGGTTCTTTATCATCTGAACCTACGAATTTCTGTACATCATTCATTTGATCTACAGGTACAAACAATTGGTCTGTGCCTTTATATTGAATTTTAATATAGTCTTTGTGTATACCTGAAACCTCTAAAGTTTCAACACCTAAATATTTACCGACACCATGATGAACATGTACAACATAATCACCGACATTAAGCTCTTGGTAAGATTTTATTTTTTCTGCATTAGATAATTTTTGTCTTCTCTTAGATCGTTTACGTTCGCGAGCTTTGAACAATTCTTTTTCAGTGACTACCACCAAATTCATATAAGGTAGTTCAAATCCTTCTGATAAAGCACCGTCAGTTACAACAGCTTGTCCTGTTTGACCTACTTCTGTAACTCTATCGATTACTGTTGGTATCTTCATATCAGTCAGCATACTTTGAATTTTAGACTTCCTCGTTTCAGATTCAGCCAACAATACAACAGTAAATCCTTGCTTCATAAATCGATCAAATTCAGATTGCATAATATCATACTGTCCATAAAATCTTTGTACTGGTTTACACGAAAATTTAACCATCTCTTCAATTTCTACTGGCATACTTGCCGTAAATAATGTGAAATAGGCAACTTTATGTTGATTTAACAAATCAGTAAATGCATTTTCAGAAATAAAACGTTGACCTACAAATCCTTGGCCAGATTCAATAAGCGATTGCGTAAACTCTTCAATTTCAACATCTAGAGATTTCTCAGTTTCTTTAATTCGATTATATTCATCTACAACAATGCGTGCATCATCAGCTAAATAATCCGTTAAAGTTGTAATCTCATCATACATAAATGCAATAACACGTCTTAAAATTTGATGATCTTTCAATTCATCACTTTGCATCAATATATTTTGATACGTATCTTTTAAGTCAGGACGTATTTCAGTAGGTAATTTTTGACGGGTTGTTTCATAAGATTCTTCCATTCGTTCAGACAATCGATTGATTTGTTCACTAGTGAAGATATAATCACTTGCAGTCGTAATTTCTACTTGTTCTATATTATCTAAAGAACGTTGTGTTTCTACATCGAACAGTCTCATACCATCTACTTCTGTATCAAACAATTCAATACGAACTGGATCCCCAGTTACAGGATAAATATCAATTAAACCACCACGAATAGAAAACTCACCGATTGCAGAAACCAATGTTTGCCTCTTATAACCCATATCTACGAGTTGTTTAGCCCACTCATCTAAATCGATCTCGTCGCCAATTTTAATTGATTTATAATGTTCATTCCAAATGTTTTTTGGCGTTAATTGTTTTTTCAGCCCATTAATGGGTACGATAAATAACCCTTTCTTGTCTTGTGCAAGCTGGGTTAATGTTCTAATTCTTTCACTCATTAAGTCTGGACTTTGTGTAGAAAATGCTTCAATCATAATATCTTGTACTGGGAATTTAAACACTTCTTCTGGAGGTAGTAATTGCAGAATATCCGCTTCTAATTTATCTGCTTGATACAAGTTGTTTGTAACTATTACTAATTGTTTATCACTTTTAAGATATTGTTCTAATATAAGCAATGCCTTACTAGATTGGTTCAATCCTGTAACAAGTATATTTTTTTCTCCAAAAATTTGTTCTAAATCTTGAAAACGTTCATCTGCTTGTATGATTTCATGCATAACATGTTTCATTTTATTCCACCATTATACTGGTTCATTACATTTTGAAAAGTTTCGCCTTTAATTAACGCTTCACAAGCATCAGCTGCACGGTCAATTACTTTTTCCATTGTAATCATTTCATCATCAGAAAACTTCTGAAGTACATAACTAGGTACACTCATACCATTTGTAGGGCGATCAATTCCAATTCTTATTCTATTAAACCGATCTGTTCCTAAATGTTGAATTAATGACTTCATACCGTTATGGCCACCAGCACTTCCTTTCTGACGTAATCTCAAATGTCCTTGAGATTGGTCCATATCATCATATAGTACAATTAAATCCTCTATATCTATATTGTAATAATCCATAAGCGGTCTTACCGCCTCACCAGATAAATTCATAAAAGTCATAGGTTCAATAAGCATTACTTTTTCTCCGTTAATTAATCCTATTGTATATGCACCTTTGAATTTTTGTTTATCTATTTGTAATTGATGGCGTTCCACTAGTTCATCAACTACTTCAAATCCTATATTGTGACGCGTACGGTCATATTTTTTTCCGATATTTCCAAGTCCAACAATACATTTCATGTTGTAACCTCCATATTAATACTAAGTATATATTATAGCATTTTTATGATTTATTTCATCTAACTATACTTAAATAAAAAGAAGAGGCTGAGACAATTAATTTGTCTCAGCCTCTCAAGCTATTTAGAAGCTTATTTTTCTTCTTCTTCAGCTTCTTCTTTGTCTGCTTCTTCTTCAGCTACTGCATCTGCTTCTTCAGCTGCAGTTTCTTCAGCGTCTTCATCAGGTTCTTCTGTTGGAGGAACAACTGTTACAACTGCTTCTTCTTTATCGTTTTCGATAGAATATTTTTCAGTTGCATTTAAGTCACCTACTAAGTAGCTATCACCGATACCTAATTCTGTAATATCAACTTCGATATTTTCAGGAATTGCATCTGGAGTTGTTGTTACTTGTAAGTCGAATAATGGTTGTTGAACTACGCCACCTTCAGAAGCACCAGCTGCTTCACCTACTAATAATACAGGTACATCAACAGTTAATTCTTCTTTCATGTTGATTGCTAAGAAGTCAACATGTGTGATTTGGTTTTTAAGAGAATCATATTGATAATCTGAAACCATAACTTTGATTGATTTAGAACCAACGCCTAATTCGATAACACCGTTACGTCCAACTTCACGAATTGTTTTGATGAATTCAATTTCATCAACTTTAACAGATGTATTTTTAGCACCGTAACCGTATACTACTGCTGGAATAACACCTGAAGCTCTTAATTTACGTAAACTAGAACGAGTTTGTTTACCTTGACGGATAACTGACTTTAATGAAGTCATTATCTTTTCCACCTTTCATACTTGCGCAATATGCGCTCCTACACTCACCCATCAACATTAAATGTTGCTTGTAAGTGGTTATTTAGTCCATTAAAATGAACCGTTTGTTATTATACACGAATATTAAAAATTAATCAAATAGCACACTAACTGATTCTTGTTCATACACACGCACGATAGCTTGTGCTAATAATTCTGCTACAGATAACTCTTTAACATTGGCTGGTTTTCTATCTTCTGGCAACTGTATAGAGTTTGTAACAACTAATTCTTTAATTTGAGAACTTTCGATACGTTCTTTTGCAGGGCCAGATAATACTGGATGAGTACAACATGCGTATACTTCTTTTGCACCTTTTTTAACGAGTGCGTCAGCAGCTAAAGTGATTGTTCCAGCTGTATCAATAATATCATCGATAATGATAGCAGTCTTACCATCTATGTCCCCGACGATATTCATCACTTCTGCGACATTTGGTTTTGGACGACGTTTATCAATAATTGCTATAGGTGTTTTAAGACGGTCTGCCATTTTACGAGCTCTTGTTACTCCACCATGATCTGGTGATACAACAACTGTTGATTCAGGGTCCAAACCTTTTTCTAAGAAGTAGTTGGATAAAATTGGTACGCCCATTAAATGATCAATCGGTATATCAAAGAACCCTTGAATTTGAGGAGCATGTAAATCAAGTGCTATCATTCTACTAGCGCCAGCTTTTTCAATAATGTTTGCCACAAGTTTAGCTGTGATAGGTTCACGACTTCTTGCTTTACGATCTTGTCTAGCGTAACCATAATAAGGCATTACAATATTAATGTTTGCTGCTGATGCACGTTTACAAGCATCAATCATAATTAATAATTCCATCAAGTGTTCATTTACTGGATTTGATGTTGGTTGAATAATAAATACATCACAACCACGAATACTTTCTTCAATATTAATTTGAACCTCACCATCAGCAAATCTCTTAACTGTCGATTTCCCTAATGGAATTCCTACTAGATTTGCAACTTCTTGTGCTAAAGGCTGATTTCCTTCAAGTGAAAATATTTTTAATGAAGAGTTCTTATATTCAGTATTCAACATTTCTGTTCCTCCAATATCATTTTGACTCATTTTTTGACGGCTCCTTTTATTTCGTTTTGTAGTATCCTTGTTTTGTAGTTTGTCTAGCACGACCAAGCGCTAAACTTTCATCAGGCACATCATCTGTAATTGTTGAACCTGCTGCTATGAATGATCCATCTCCAACTTCTACTGGTGCAACTAGATTTGAATTACATCCAATAAACGCATCATCTCCTATAATGGTACGGAATTTATTAACTCCGTCATAATTAACAGTTATTGAACCACAGCCAATATTTGTTCTTTCACCTACTTCTGCATCTCCAATATAACTTAAGTGAGAAACTTTGGCGCCATCTTTCAAGACTGCTTTCTTAGTCTCTACGAAGTTACCAATTTTTGTCTCTTTACCTAACTCAGTACCCGGTCTTAATTGTGCAAAAGGTCCGACTGTAGAAAATTCACCTACAACAGAATCTGTAATCACAGATTGCTTAATTGTTGCATTATCTTTAATTGTACTATTTTTGATGTCAGAATTCATTCCAATCGCAACATTTTTTCCTATAATTGTTTTGCCAGCAATTCTTGTACCTGGTTCAACTACTGTGTCTTCACCAATCACAACGTGTTTTCCTATATAAGTTGTAGCAGGATCCACAATTGTCACACCATTTATCATATGTTGTAAATTAATACGTTCTTTCATTTTCTGCTCTGCTTTTGCTAGTTGTACTCTATCATTCACACCCATAATGCCATCTACGTCATCCGTAATGTATGCAGCCACTTTTTCATCTTCTTCTTTTAAGATT
This sequence comes from Mammaliicoccus fleurettii, assembly GCF_002018435.1. Lineage (NCBI taxonomy): Bacteria > Bacillati > Bacillota > Bacilli > Caryophanales > Staphylococcaceae > Mammaliicoccus > Mammaliicoccus fleurettii. The sequence goes on from NZ_MWJM01000019.1 coordinate 20,640, forward strand.
CGTATAACGTCTGGTAAATAATATTCACCTTGAGCATTATCATTTTGTACTTTTTCTAAAGTTTCGAATAATTTTTCATTATCAAATGCAAAAATCCCAGAACTAATTTCGTTTACTTCAACTTGCCCTTCTGTAGCATCTTTTTGTTCAACAATTTCTGACACTAAACCAGATTTGTCTCGAATAATCCTACCATAACCAAATGGATTACTCACTTTTGCAGATAATACAGTTGCTACAGCATTTTCATTTTCATGAAATGTTAACAGCGAGCTAATAGTCTCATCACTAATTAATGGTGTGTCACCACACACGACAATTGTTGTGCCCTTGCTATTTCCCAATATATCTTTAGCAGTTTTAACTGCATGAGCCGTTCCTAATTGTTCTTCTTGATGTACAAACTGAGATGTATGACCAATAGTTTCTTTAACCTTTTCTGCTCCATGTCCAACAACTGTAACTACTGTTTCTACACCAGCATTTTTAACGCTATCAATAACATGTTGAACCATTGCTTCACCAGCTACCGGGTGTAAAACTTTGTAAAGTTTAGATTTCATTCTTGTACCTTTACCAGCAGCTAATATGACTGCATATTTTTGCATTACAAATACCTCCATTTATACACACTTTATTATATTATAATTTAATTCTCATATGACTATCAAGGAAGAGTTATTTTTTAAAGAATAAATTTGTTATAAATAATTCATTTTTTTAAAATATTTTATAAAATCGCACAAAAAAACTGTCGGAAAGTCTCATACTTTTCGACAGTTTTTAACATTTCAACAAAACTATATTGTTTTGGATATGTTATTCTTCTTTTTCTTCTTTTTCAGTTTCTGATTCTTCAGTTTCTGTTTCAGAATTTTCTTGAGCTGATTTTGGAATTATCACTTCATCAGTTTCATCATAAACTTTCATAACCGCTTCTTGTATTTCTTGTCTCATTTCAGAGTTAATAGGATGCGCAATATCTCTAAACTCCCCGTCAGGTGTACGTTTACTAGGCATAGCAACAAACAGTCCTGAATTTCCCTCAATTACTCTTAAATCGTGAATAACAAAGGCATCGTCTAAAGTAATTGAAACCAACGCCTTCATTCTTCCATCTGTTTGAATTTTTCTCAATCTCACATCTGTTACCTTCATGATTTGTGTGCCCCCTGTTTTGTCTATTTAAAGTAGCAGCATCATATTAATTGAAGTTAGTTATTTTATTTTTGCGATCATTTCAATCTCAACTTTTACATCTTTTGGTAAACGTGCGACTTCCACACAACTTCTAGCAGGCAAATGTTCATTAAAATACTCTCCATAAACAGAATTGATGTCTTGGAAATCATTCATATCTTTTATAAAGATTAATGATTTAACGACACTATCTAATGTAGCGCCACTTTCTTCAAGTACTATTTTTAAATTCTCAAGTACTTGCTTCGTTTGTGCTTTTACATCATCTGATACGACTTCACCTTGCTGATTTAATGGTATTTGACCTGAAGTAAATACTAAACTATCTACTACTACTGCATGGCAATATGGCCCTAATGCTTCTGGAGCGTTTGCTGCGTTAATACTTTTCATGTTGAATATCTCTCCTTTTAATTAAATCTTTTCAAACAGTTGCCTTCTTCTACTGAAAATTGTTGATTGTATTCGTCTACGTCAGATAATCTAACTAAAGATGTATAATCTTCAATCAATCGATGTTTAACTTCTTTTGATTCTACAAGTACTGATACCCCTTTTACTGTAGCCTTAAACTCATTCATCAAATTGATTACGCCATTTATAGAGCCACCTGCTCTCATGAAATCATCAACAATTAATACATTCGAATATTCAGCTAATGTTCTTTTAGATAATACCATTGTCTCAATCTTTCTCGATGAACCCGAAACGTAGTTTATCGATACTGTTGATCCTTCAGTAACTTTATTATCTTTTCTTATAACAACAACTGGCAAATTAAGTACTTTTGCAACTGCGTTAGCTAAAGAAATCCCTTTTGTCGCTATTGTAACAACCGCATCAAGTTCTTCATCCATGTACATAGTAGCAATTAATTCTCCTACTTGATTTAATAATTTAGGATTACCTACTAAATCTGACATAAATAAATATCCGCCTGGCAGCAGTCTTTCTTTCTCTTTTAGCAATTCACATAGCTTTGCTATCAATTCACGCGCTTCTTCAACATACATTTTAGGGCGATAAGTAACACCGCCACTCGCTCCTGCAGTTGTCTCAATAATACCAAGTCTTTCGGCATTAAACGTTTCTTTGATAATTTGTATGTCTTCGCTAATAGACGACTTTGCCTGACCAAAATGATTAACAAAATAAGTCAGCGGTACTAGTTCGTTCGGATGTTTCAATAAATATTGTGTCATATAAACGATTCTTTCACTTCGTTTAAAACGCATTTATAAAACCCCAATCTCTATTACGTATTTTCAAGAATAATTATACTATAATTGTACGTGTTCTACAAAATCAGCCAAGAAGACGTGCAATATAAACGTCATTACAACATCCCATTAAAGCATTGTACACTTGCTTAGCTTGTCGTTCTTTTTGCACAAAGCCGTATACAGTTGGTCCACTTCCACTCATTAGTGCAGCATCCACACCACTATTTTTCATAGTATTCTTTAGCTTCTCAACTTCGGGATATAACTTCATCGTGACCTTCTCAAGACTATTACCAAGTGTTTGGCATAGTACTCCATAATCGTTTTTTTCTAAAGCATCTCGGCAGTCTTGTGTGCGCACTTCAATCTTGTCATCCAAATTTAAAGCCCCATATATTTCAGGTGTTGATACGCCGATATCCGGTTTAGCGATAACTACCCAGGCAGAAGGTGGTTTTGGAAGGTGTGTTAATTTTTCACCTCTACCTTGGCACAATGCCGTCTTTCCATAAATACAAAAAGATATATCCGATCCAATTTCTGATGCAAGTTCACTTAAAGATTCCAGTGATTCATTTATACCCCACAATTCATTCAAGCCTCTAAATGTTGCAGCTGCATCACTTGAACCACCTGCCAATCCTGCAGAGATAGGTATGCTTTTTTCTAATGAAATCTTCACACCTTCTTTAATATTGTATTTATCTTGCATCAATTTCGCTGCTTTATATGCTAGATTTCTGTGATCACTTGGCACGAAATTATGTTCAACATCAATTATAATTTTACCGTCATCTCTACTTTCGAAAGTCAATCGATCATTTAAATCGACTGTTGTCATTATCATCTCTACTTCATGATAACCATCATCACGTTTGTACAATGTATCTAGTGTTAAATTAATTTTTGCTGGTGCAGTCTCATAAATCATATACTTGCCCTCTCTAAAACTTATTATTATGATTTTACCATAAATAAAAGTTAGAAAGTATTAGCTTTATTCTATTTTTCGCATAATAAAAAACCCTACGCCATATCACAGTCATATCGCGTAGAGTTTTTTATTAAATACTTTAATTTACTGAACTATAAATTCTTCTTTATGTTCATTCATAAAAGTTACTTGGACATTCTCAGTTAATACATCAGTGTATGTATAAGATACACGTTCAAAATTATGTTTCTCTTGATCTAATTCGACCACGAAAACTGATGGATACGTTTCCTTAAGCACGCCACTGCGCTCAATTAACTTCTTACGTCCTCCATTAGCTTTAAGTACAATACGATTTCCTAATTGACAATCTAATATTTTTTTGATGTCTACTAAAGTCTTCGGCATATTGACCCACCTCGCTATAAATAAAATTATACTACGAAAGTGGTATTTTGTCAAATAAAATTTAAATTTTATCAATTAGAGAACGCATTGTCAATATATTTACACAGATAAATTTGGGTATTTTTTCAAATTGTTACAAAGATGTGCATATTCTTGTATTGTTAGCGTTTCCCCACGTCGCTTAGGATCTATGTTTGAAGCACTTAACCACTCAAGAATTTCATCTTTATGCAACTTACCTTCTTTAATTGTACTAATATAATTATTTAAAATTGTTTTTCTACGTTGTGCAAATGCACCTTTTGAGAGTGTGAACAATAATTTTTCATCATCTACTTCTACAATAGGTTCTTTACGAGTAGTCAATTTAATTACAATAGAATCGACATTAGGTGGAGGCATGAAGACAGTCTTAGGGACGACTAAAACACGTTCAGTTTCAGTATAATACTGACAAGCTATGGATAATGAGCCATAACTTTTACTTCCAACTTGTGCATTTAAACGTTCTCCAACTTCTTTTTGCATCATAACGACATAACCATCGATTGGAAGGTGATTCTCTAATAAGTTCATCAATATCGGTGTCGTTATATAATATGGTAAATTAGCTACCAACATTATCTTATCGCAATCTTGTAAATGTGTTTTTATTTCTTTTTCAACATGAGCTTTTAGTATGTCTTCATTCACAACAGTAACGTTATCATATGGACTCAATGTATCTTCTAAAACTGGGATAAGCCTTTGGTCAATTTCAAAAGCTAACACTTTCTTAGCTGTTCTAGCTAATTGTTCTGTAAGAGACCCCATACCCGGACCTACTTCTATTACACCTGTATTTTCGTCTATATCACTAGCAGAAATAATGTTTTGTATAATGTTCGTATCAATTAAGAAATTCTGTCCTAAACTTTTTTTGAATTTAAAACCATATTGATCAAGCAATGCTTTTGTACGCTTTGGTGTTGCAATATCTTTATCGTTCATCCTGTCACTCCTCTTTATATCCAAGTGCTTCTTTTACATCTTTTTCAGTATAACCGAAGGCATTTAATTTGTTTAGCAATTGTTTACCATTTGAATGGCCAATATTTAATTTACTACAAAGCTTTTCTCTTTTTCTTCTTGAGTCTTTACCTATAATTAATCCTAAATCGATTAAGACTGACTTGTCTATCGTTTCTATATTAGCTTCCAATGGAGAACTAACATTAAGCAATGCATCTTTAACCGTATTTAGAGACGCATGTTCAACGCCAATTTTCCCTCTTTTATTTTTAGCTTTTTCTCTTGGAATAAATGCGTGTTTAACGCTTGGTATATATTGCTTAATTGTATTTCTAATCTTATCACCCGGGAAATCAGGATCCGTTAATACAATCACACCTCGTTTTTCATGAGCTTGCTTTATAACCTCAAGTGTTTCTTTAGTTATTGCGGAACCATTTGTTTCAATCGTATCGCAGTCTACAGCACGCTTCACATTAACTGTGTCGTCACGCCCTTCTACTACAACAAATTCGTTTATCTTCATGATATCTTCCTTCTTTAAAGATGCCCCAAAACAACCGTTTTGGGGCATCTTATTTTATAATTTAAATAATCTTTCAGCATTTTTTGTAGTTGCTTCACAAACTTCTTCATATGAAAGTCCTCGTAGTTCAGCGATTTGCTCAGCAACAAGTTTAACGCGCGCTGGTTCATTTCTCTTTCCTCTATAAGGATGAGGTGATAAGAAAGGCGCATCCGTTTCAACTAACAATCTATCTAAAGGTACATGTTGAGCTACTTCTTTAGGTTGTTTAGCATTTTTAAAGGTAACTGGTCCACCTAATGAAACATAAAAATTCATTTTTAATATTTCATCAGCTATTTCATTTGAACCACTGAAGCTATGCATAATACCGCCAACTTCACTTGCACTTTCTTCCCTTAAAATGTCTACACAATCTTGAGTCGCTTCTCTGTTATGAATAATAATAGGTAGTTGCACGCGTTTAGCTAATGCTATTTGCTTTCTAAATACTTCTTTTTGAATATCCTTAGGTGATTTATCCCAATGATAATCTAGCCCCATTTCACCTATACCAATAATTTTTGGATGCTTAGAAAGCTCTTCAATCCACTCTAAACGTTCTTCTGTACAGTCAATCGCATCGACAGGATGCCAACCAATAATTCCATAAATAAAATTGTATTGGTCAATCAGTTTCATTGTTCTTTCGATTGTTTTTGTATCAAATCCAACAACGAACATTCTATCGATACCTTCTTCTAATGCTCTGTCTATAACTTCTTGTAAATCCTCGTCATATTGGTCGGCATTTAAATGGACATGTGTATCTATTAGCATTCGAACCATCCTTCCAATTCTTTACTTAATGATAGATCCGTTTTGTATCGCATTAGGTAAGCTTACTAATGTAAGTGTACCGTCTTTTTCGGCAGATAAAATCATACCTTCTGATAGTTCACCACGTAATTTTACAGGTTTTAAATTTGTTACTACTGCAACCTTTTTACCTACGATATCTTCAGGTTTATAAAATTCAGCTATTCCTGAAACAATTTGTCTTTTTTCGAATCCTAAATCAACTTTAATTTTTAACAATTTATCTGATTTTTTTACATAATCAGCTTCTGTAACTGTTGCTGCTTTGATTTCTACTTTATCAAATTGATCTATCGTGATTTCAGGTTTAGCATTTACTTCTTCTACTTCAGGTTCTGCCTCTTCTTCTGGTTCAGTTGAAGTACCACCCTGCATAGAATCTTTAATGTAAGCAACTTCTTGCTCAACATCTAATCTCGGGAAAATAGGTTCTGGTTTATCAATTACTTTTATGTCTTGATCTATAGCACCGTAAGTTTCGATACTTTCAAATGTATCAAGTTTACCTTTTTCCAAGTTTAATTGGCGGAAAATTTCATATGGTGCGTGAGTTAAGAACGGACGTAATAATACAGCAGCAAATCTAATGTTCTCTACTAAGTGAATCATTACATTTTCTAACATTTCTCGTTCATTTTCATCTTTAGCAAGCACCCATGGCGTCGTTTCATCTATATATTTATTTGTACGACTAATTAATTTCCATATTTCAGCTAAAGCAACTGAAAACTGCATATTTTCCATAGATGAATAGAAATTATCTTTTATGTCTAAGGCCATTTGTTCTATTTCTTCATCAAGCGGATGTAGTTTACCTTTGTATTTAGGAAGAACACCATTAAAGTATTTATTAACCATTGCAATCGTACGGTTAACTAAATTACCTAAATCATTTGCTAAATCATAATTCGTTCTTTCAACAAATGCTTCAGGTGTGAATACACCATCTGCTCCAAATGGTAACTCTCTCATTAAGTAATATCTTGTAGCATCTAATCCATATTTATCAATTAATACATTAGGATCAACAACATTACCTTTAGATTTACTCATCTTGCCATCTTTCATTAAAATCCAACCATGAGCAAATTCTCGTTTTGGCAGCGGTAAGTCTAACGCCATTAATAGAATCGGCCATATGATCGAATGGAAACGAACGATTTCTTTAGCCATTAAATGCACATCGGCTGGCCAGTATTTTTTGAATAGCTCATCGTCATCAGATAAGTAACCAAGCGCAGAAATATAGTTCACTAGCGCGTCAATCCAAACATATACAACGTGTTTAGGATTAGATGGCACTTTAATACCCCAATCAAAAGTAGTTCTAGAAATAGCTAAATCTTCAAGACCAGGTTTAATAAAGTTATTAATCATTTCATTTTTACGAGAAATCGGCAAAATGAAATCTGGATTTTCATCAAAGAACTTCAATAATCTATCAGAATAGTTATCCAATTTAAAGAAATAACTTTCTTCTTTAACTAGTTCTACCTCATGACCAGAATCAGGACTTTTACCTCCGACAATTTTCCCATCTTCATATACTGGATCGACAAGTTGTGTTTCAGTATAATAAGTCTCATCTGGTATAGAGTACCAACCTTCATACTCTCCTAAATAAATGTCGCCTTGTGCTAATAATTTTTCGAAAACTTTTTCAACAACTTGTTTATGTCTTTCTTCAGTAGTACGAATAAAATCATCATTTGAAATGTCTAATTTTTTCCATAAAGATTGGATACTTTCAATGATGCCATTTAAATATTCTATTTCAGATAAGCCTGCTTCTTTAGCTTTCTCTTGAATTTTTTGTCCGTGTTCATCTGTACCTGTTAAATAATGAACGTCATAACCTTGTAATCGTTTATATCTTGCAATTACATCACCAGCAACCGTTGTATACGCATGACCTATGTGTAAATTCCCGCTCGGATAATAAATCGGCGTCGTAATGTAAAAAGTTTCTTTCGTCATCGGCGTTTCCTCCTAATATCTTATCTATATAATATACCGAAAATTAAGCATTTTTTCAATATTCCCCTATTATAGTAAGGGCTTCATGAATTGTTTTTTATTTGAAAAATTAAACGCTTGCAATATATTGTATTATTGACATTTCCTTGAATTCATATTAGTATACTATTTATATAATTGTCGAATGAATGTCGAATTAGATAATTATGGTTTTATTAAACGGAGGTAAAATGATGAAATCAACTGGAATCGTGCGTAAAGTAGATGAACTAGGCCGTGTAGTAATTCCAATCGAATTACGACGCATATTAGACATCGCTGAGAAAGATGCTTTGGAGATTTATACTGATGATGATAAAATTATTTTAAAGAAATATTCACCTAACATGACATGTCAAGTTACTGGCGATGTTTCAGAGGAAAATTTTGTATTAGCTGATGGTAAAATCGTCTTAAGTAAAGAAGGCGCTCAGCAATTAATTAACGAGATTGAAAACAAATCAAAATAATAAAAGGTCCATATTAAAAAAGGAAAATTTAAAGTACACCGTACTTTAAATTTTCCTTTTTTATTTTTCGACATGATAAGACTCATATACATCTCTTTTTTTCATCTTTCTATCAACAGATACTTGTTTTATAGCATCCTTAGATTTCATATCATGTTCTTTTATATAAATTTCGACATGCTGATTTAAATCCATGCCTTCCCACCAATGAGTCTCTTGACTAGATTCATCTATTCCTTCAATCAAAATAACGAATTCGCCTTTTTGTGGAATCTTCTCTTCTTCTAACATTTGTTCTATCACTTCTATTTGATTCGTTTCAACTTGTTCAAACTTTTTAGTGAGTTCTCTTCCTATTGCTACTTTTCGTTCAGGGTCTATCTCAGCAATGGCTCTTACAGTTTGTTTAATTCTATAAGGAGATTCGTAAATCATAGATGTCGATTCTCTACTCATCCATTTTTGAAGGACTTCATGTTTTTCTTTAGCATGCCTTGGTAAAAAACCCAGAAATACAAATTTGTAAGATGGAAGTCCACTTGTCATCAATGCTGTTATTGCAGCGTTTGGTCCCGGAATTGTTTCAACTCGGAAATCTTGCTCTCTCACTTGATTCACAAGTTCGTATCCAGGGTCACTAATACAAGGACAGCCTGCATCAGAAACTAATGCAATTTGCTTACCCTCTTCTAACAGTCTTAAAATTTGTTCTGAAGACTTATCTTTATTATGTTCATGATAAGACTTTAAAGGTGTTTGTATTTGATAATGTTGGCAAAGTTTAGCTGTCACACGTGTATCTTCACAAAAAATATAATCCACTTCAGTTAAAGTCCTTACCGCGCGATATGTGATATCTTCTAAATTTCCAATTGGCGTTCCCACTAAATATAATATAGACATATTACTCATCCTTTATAAGTGCTAGTTTTTGCTTTCTAGTTAATTGCTTAAGTGCATATTCTCTTTTCAATGCTTCTGACTTATTATCAAATATTTCATGATATACAAGCTTAACAGGACGTCTAATCCTTGTATATTTAGCACCTTTTCCATCGTTATGAACTTTCAATCTTCTTTCCAAATCTGTTGTATATCCAGTATATAGTGTATGATCCTTACATTCTAATATATATGTATAATGTTTATCCATAATAGACAGCCTTCATTTCTGCTGAATATTCACCATTTGCATCATAGATATAAAACGGTTGTTCTACTTTTAAGCCAACCTGACCACCACTTCGACCTTCAACTAATATCGTGACTGCTTCTGTCTTTTTCGGCGTACTGTAAACCATTCTTAATCTTTTAGGTTCAATATTATATTGTCTATACAGACTTAAGACATCCATCAGTCTTTCTGCCCTATGAACCATCACCAATTTACCACCTTGTTTCAATAAATGCTTACTCGCTTTTACGACATCCTCAAGCGTACACAATATTTCATGTCTAGCTATTTTATGTGCTTCCTTTTGATGTTGCATTTGCTGATTTTCTTTAAAATATGGTGGATTAACTGTCACTACATCAAATGTAGAAGGCATATATGTATTCGATACATTTTTTAAATCCATATGTTCAATCGAAATTTGATCTTCAAGTTGATTATGACGTAATGTTCTTTGAGCCATTTCTACTAACGCTTCTTGAATTTCTATACCTTTAATTGTTGATTGAGATTTATAAGCTAATAACAATGGAATGATACCGTTACCTGTGCATAAATCCATTACTTTATCTTTATTACGTACGCTAGTAAATTCTCCTAATAACAACGCATCAGTTGAGAATGAAAACACTTCATCATTTTGAATAATTTCATACTTCTCTCTTAATAATTGGTCGAGTCTTTCTCCTGAATTAAGCATTAAAACACCTCATTTAAAAAATCAGGCATATTAAATGCCTGATTCATTTAGTCTCTATTTAGCACTTCTAAACAAAATAAACAATCTTGTCCTTGTCTATGTTTACCAAATAATTCTCCACGACAAATGTGAAATCCTTCATGATATAACATAGCGAAATTGTCTCTGCTTTGAAGTGGCTTTGTTTTTTTGTTTGTTTTTTTCTGTTGTGGCGCTTCATTAGATTCAATTACTCTCTTCAAGCTATCATTTTCCATCTGAAGCGCAACATTATCTTCAACTAATTCCACTGCCTGGTTTTTCAACTTTTCCATGTGGTCATTAATTTGTTTAAGTTCATTTTCTAGTGTCATAATCGTTTCAAACAACTCGTCCCTATTCACAATATAATCCTCCCTTATGAATGGACTTCAAGTAATTCATCAAGTTTATAATCAAAAAGTTGTTCGAAACCTTTCACTTTAACTTGCATAGTTATATCTAAAATATTCAATCCTACCACTTTACCATCACCCTCAGGCGTAACAACAGTTGTACCAACATCAGGTAATTCATTTCTCACATCTTCATAATAGTCATTTTCATATTTTAAACAACACATTAATCTACCACATGCACCTGATATTTTAGTTGGATTTAGAGATAGATTTTGATCTTTAGCCATTTTAATTGAAACTGGCTCAAAATCACCTAAAAATGTTGAACAACAATGAGAACGACCACATGGTCCAATTCCACCTAATAATTTCGCTTCATCTCTGACACCGATTTGTCTTAATTCAATACGTGTCTTTAATTCATAAGCTAATGATTTAACTAGTGTTCTAAAATCTATTCTATCATCCGCAGTAAAATTGAAAATAACTTTGCTTTTATCTAATGTGTATTCACAGTTTACAAGTCTCATGTTTAACTCATGATTTTTAACAAGTTCTTTACACAGTGACAATGCATCTTCTGCGTCTTTTAGATTATCTTGATACTTCTGCACATCTTCTTCAGTAGCATGTCGAATAACTTCTTTAAGAGGTAAGACAACATCGTCTTTTCCAACATGGCGGTTAGTTAGTTTAACTTGGCCCAGTTCAATCCCACGTTTAGACTCTACTACTACTAAATCATTTTCCTTAAAACGTTCCCCATTAGGTGAGAAATATTCTTTTTTCCCAGCTACTTGAAATTGAACACCTATTATTTCATACATTCTATCACCTCTTCCCATTTATAACCATTTGTTCTAACACTAACGTTGCATTCACGTTTTGAGCTAGTTTGCGGTTAGCTTCCGTAATAACTTGTATATAATTCGAGATATCATTCAATGATAAATATTTACTTATTTCTGCAATTTCTACTTCTAAATCTGGATATGCTTTAATTACATCTAGTTGTATTTTAGCATGTAATATATCTTGAAAATAAGTATTTAAACTATTTAAAAATAATTGCTGTAAAGGACGTGTATTAGCAATTTTTGTGCATTCGATCAAATATATCAACGCCATTTGTTTATCTTTTACCATTAATTCCGCTAATTTAGTTACTGATTTTCTTAGTTGTGTAAACGATTGCTCTTCAGTTAGTGAAATGGCTTCTTCTTTATCTGAAGTAATAAAGCTAAGTGTATGTGCAATCGCAGAAGAAATACCAGACAGTTTTAATTCTTCTATATAATTTTCTTTCGATGCTGGTTTAAAATGAACAAGTTGGCATCTTGAATGTATTGTTGGTAATATTTGATCTTTCTTAGTTGTAAGCAACAAGGCAATCGTATTTGGAGGTGGTTCTTCCAAAAATTTCAATATACTATTTTCACCCTGTACTGTTAGTTTATCAAAAGCTTCAATAATGTAAACTTTATATTGACTTTCTATTGGCTTTTGATTCATTTTTCTTAATAATTCTTCTATTTGTTGTTTCTTTATAGTCGTTTCATCTGTTTGTATATATACGAAATCCGGGTGGTTAAAACTTTGAACTTTTGAAATACAAGCTTGTTCAGCATCACATAATATCTGTTCTGCAAAATACATAGCTGTAGACTTCATTTCAAACATGTTATCTCCTTCAAATAAATAAGCATGAGATAACTGTTTAGCACTTAATAAATGATCAATTTCTTTTGTTAATTGCATTTTTTACGCTCCTTGCAATAAAAAAGCTGCACAAACGGCAGCTAATCAGTTCTTAAAATTGATGGAATTGTTCAATTGGCATAACGAATACTGTCGCGCCACCTACTTCAACTTCTACTGGGTATGGAATATAAGAATCCGCACTACCGCCCATTGGTGTGATAGGTGAAACAAGTTGTTCACGATTACCACAAGTTCCATCGATTACACGTAATAATTCATCTACACGTTCATCTTTAACACCGCATAAAAATGTTGTATTTCCGGCTCTTAAAAACCCACCTGTTGTTGCAAGTTTAGTGGCCCTAAAATCCTTTTCTATAAGTGCTTCTGACAAGTTTTGACTATCTTGATCTTGGACAATCGCTATTATCATTTTCATAACTAAACACCTCTTTATATATTATATCATATTTTAAACTTGTTTCAGAAATTTTACTATCATGAAATACGCTTCTTCTATAACCTTTTCTAATGGTTGAGTTGCATCAATAACTTTAATTCTATCTGGATACTCAGCAATCAATTTTTTGTAACCATCTGTTACTTTATGATGAAATTCAATTTTTTCTTTATCAAGACGATTAGCCTCACGCTGATTATCTTTAATTCTGTTTAATCCAATTTCAGCAGGTACATCAAAATATAAAGTCAAATCTGGATAACGGCTCTCAATAGCAAATTCATTAATTGCCTTAACTTCTTCTACCCCAATTTCACGAGCGTAACCTTGATAACTTAACGAACTATCAACAAAACGATCACAAAGTACGATGCCATCTTTATTTAATTGAGGTAAAATTTTCTCTACTAAATGTTGTCTTCTCGCAGCTGCAAATAATAATGCTTCTGTTCTTTCATCCATTTCATCATCACTGTCTAACAATAGATTTCTAATAGCTTCGCTTATTTTGATACCACCTGGTTCTCTCGTAAGCAATATATCATAATCATCTTCTAGCATCTCAAAAACTTTATGTATAACTGTTGTTTTCCCAGAACCTTCTGGCCCTTCAAATGTTATAAATTGACCCATTTATTGTTCATCCTTTACGCTAATTTTCATGTTTTTTATACCTTCCACTCTACCACCTTTATCAAGCCATTGTAACAGAGAATCTATGATTTCTTTGGTAATATATTCTCCCTTTAAAATAACTGGTACACCTGGTGGATATGGAACAACATCAACAGCAGAAATTTTCCCTACTGATTGAAGCAACTCAACTGTTGTCGTATCACCGACATCAATATATTTGTAAGTAGTCGAATGTATCGGTAAATTAAAGCATGTTTTCTTTATTACTTTACTTTTAAAATTCATTTTGAATTGATTAATACGTTCTATTAATAGATCAAAAGGAAATTCATCCGAATGATGCCACAATGGTAGAACCAACAGAATAAAATGATTATGACATAATTCAATATAGATGTTTGAATCTTCGAATATTTTTTGCACTTCAAATCCGGTTAATTTATCATGAGACACAATTAATTTAAGAGGGTCTTCTAGACACCCCACCGTAAATCCTACTTGCTCCATAGTATCTATTAATATTTTTCTATTCATTTTAAATATCTCGTCATGATATTTTTTATAAAACTGTTCAGCCTTTTCTAAACTTGACATAACTAAATATGATGGACTGGAAGTCTGCAGCATCTTTAAATAATCTTGAATTTTGGATTTTAAACTTAAATCTTCTTTAATATAAATAACAGAACCCATTGTCAAAGCTGGTAATGTTTTATGATAGGATTGTACAACAATGTCTGCCCCAAACTCTATTGAGGATTTTGGAAAATATGGACTTATACCAAAATGAGCACCATGAGCTTCATCTACTAATACAGGAATATGATGTTTTTTTAACACTTTTATACTCTCTTCAATATTAAATGTTTCTCCATAATAATTTGGATATGTAAAAACAGCTAACTTCACATTAGACAAATCAAGATTATCTAATGAACTCACACCATTATACTGCCCAGTTTTCTCTGAAACAGTCATTGGCATCCATTTTGCATCTTGTTTTGTTAAATTTAATGCATTGTATATTGATTTGTGAGCATTTCTAGGAATAAGTATTTCACCTTGTAAATGTTGTACACCATAAATAACGGATAATATCCCAACTGTTGTACCATTTACTAAATACTGGCCACTATAATCAGAGTATCTGTTTAGCTGAGACATACTTTCTTGAATACATTCCTCAGGTTGATGTAAATCATCTAATCCAGTTATTTCAGTCATATCCATCGCCATATTCAACTCTTTTAAATATCCTATCGTGTTGTTATGATGACCTGGAACGTGGAGAGAGATAGCATCCTTATTCTGTAGAGAGTTTAGCTGTTCATTTATATTCATAACAATTACCTCTTATTTTATATTCTTCATCATTATATCAATGATTATCATAGTCGTCATTAGATAGAAAGGATATGTAAAAGCCTTATTCTTCAGTATAAATAGTATTACTTTCAAACTATCTTAAAAATTTGCAAAAAAAAGAGACCTAACAGGTCTCGAGTGCGGCTCATCGCATCCATTTATAAATATTTGCCCGGCAACGTCCTACTCTCGCGGAACGTAAGCCCAACTACCATCGGCGCTAAAGAGCTTAACTTCTGTGTTCGGCATGGGAACAGGTGTGACCTCTTTGCTATCGTCACCAGACAAATAGTAAAAACACTATTAGAATGTATTGCACATTCAAAACTAGATAGTAAGCAGATTTTACGGCGTTAAACCGAGTTAAAAATTTTGA